>DAOVIU010000197.1 GCA_030673585.1 Pseudomonadota bacterium
CAAACTTCGCGACGAACTCCTTATCCCATAAATCCTCCTTGAACAGAACATAGGCCATTGCCATAAACATGGCGGTATCCGTCCCCGGTTTAATCGGTATCCATTGATCGGCTAGAACTTCGGCCGCCACCGTATACCTCGGGTCGATGATGATAACCGGCTTCCCTCTCTCCCTGCAGAGTTTCAGGAACCAAGCGAATTGGAACCCGGGGCCGCAGGCACCTGTGGTGGGGTCGTGACCCCAGAGAACGATCAATTTTGAGTTGGCTAGCATATCTGCCGCCGAGCCTGACGAATACCCCGCATAATCCCACCCCTTTTCTCCAGCGACAATGTGCGCCATCATCCTCGCACTATCAAATGAACACCAACCCCAGCTATCGATCCCTGCTCCCCAAAATGAGAATAAGCGTTCCAGGGTTGCATTAGGCATGTATGGAGTTATGATGGAATAAGGTCCATACTTCGCCCTTACTCCTTCCATCTTGTTGGCTATGGTCGTTAGTGCCTCATCCCAGGATATCCGTACGTACTTCCCCTCCCCCCGTTTGCTGTTCGGCGCCCTTTTGAGGGGATAGAGAATACGATCGGGACGGTAAATATACTTGAAGAAAGCCAGTCCCTTGGTACATGGCCTTCTCTGGAGGCGGATTTTAATGAGGTCTTGCTCCGATAATACCTCGTCCTCCCTGCCTACGCCCGGGTTATATCGATCATCCGGCTCGACGGCAACAACAACCCCATCCCGGACGTGTGCCTTGAAGACACACTGGCTGTTACTGCCACAATTACACCGGCACGTGGTATAGACAGCTGTTCCCTCGTTGGGTTTTGCCCCAAGATTCTTGCCCTTCATCTATCCCTCCGTTCCCACAATCGTATTTCGATTTTTCCACGAAATCGACAAAGACGTTGTCTCAAGGGTATCATTATCCACGAGTCTCCCAACAAAATCCATATCCCCCGGTGATTTCGCCAACAACCAGCGCATCACCATTCCTTATGCCATTGCGAGCATCGTGTCAATGAATTTGTGCCGGACTTTGAGAGACTCTCCCGTTACATCATAATACTGATGCAGGCTCTTTTTTTCCCATTGAAATGAACGGGAGATGGGTCGAAATGGTAAAGAAGGAATGAAAAGGTTTGTCCTTCCCTATATATGCTCTGAAACCGCAGGAACAATGTAACGTGCTCACGCGTGGTACGGTAGGTTACTCGGCTCCCCTCAATCCCTTCTTGAGGACATCCCAGAATAACCGGCGCACCTCGTGGGCCCCTCGGGCATTGGGTTCTATTTCCTGGACATACCAATAGGAAGGATCATCGCGGCGGTAGTGGGGGTTATTGGAATCCCCGTGGTGGGAGCCGTGGCCGAGAAAATGGGAATAGATGTCCGCAATGCGAGCGCCACAGCTTTCCCCGATATCGAGAATGGCCTTGTTGAAGGCGTAAAAAAGGGCATAGGCCTCCGGGACATCTACCTCGGGTATGCCCAGATCACCAACTCCATCCGTTGGATCATAGATAGTCCCGAGGATGATGGTGCAGTTGGGATAGCGCTCACGAAGGGCTTTCAGGATCTTCTTGAGATTCAGGCGGAAACGATCAATCGCTCCCCGGTCAATACTCCCTCCGGGGCTCAGGGAGAGGAGAAAATCGTTCCCGCCAACCGTCAGGGTAACGATGGTTGGATGGTCGTCTCCGGGAGGCAGAATGCGAAACTGCTCCCCTAAAACAGTATCGGCTATGGCACCATCGGAGGCCAGGTAATGAAAATCTATTCCCGGATAGAGCGATCGGAGGTCCTTCCCCTTCCACTTGGGGTAAGTATCATCCTTGTTCCGGTAAAACAGGGATATAGCCCCCCAGCCGGGTCCACCGGCATAATCATCAATGGAAATGCTATCGCCCAAGGCAACGTAGCGCTTGTACGATGGATCCTGCCCCGAAATTGCATGGAATGAACAAGCGACGACAAGCTGACTGATAACCATGAACAACACCCTTGCAAATATAGTCTTCATCCTCACCTTTATTCGGAGACATAGAGGCACATTCGATCGCAACCGCAGAATCACGACTTAAACACCCGTTTGTAGGGAAACGGGAAAATCACCAACCTCTGTAGTATAACTCAGTGCCGATTCGGAGAAAACGGGGGAACCATAAAAAAACCGGTGGAGACCGGTTTAAGGAGCAATGCCCGTGTCGGCGCATTCCGAACATGACGGGATCACGGTGCAATCCCTATCTACGTGGACCCCGACGGCTCATGCCCATCCTTCTTTGCCCACCGCCCCTTCTCCCATTCCTCGGTTTCATTGGCCGGTCTCCAATCCCACGAGTTCGGGATCGGGCTGGTGATCTCCCTCGATACGCCGATCTAGAGCGAGTTCTCCGCGGTGCGCTACGAAGTCGTGGTCGCTTATGAATCTCCCCTCTTATCCTCGTTCTCGGGAGCCGTTCTCGCCTTCCCCTCCTGATCTGCTTTTCCGCGGTCTGCCGGCGAGGTCCAGACCTCGTCGAACGCCGAACCTCTGGACCCCTTTTGACATTGGCATCAGCATTCGGCAGTGATTCCTTTCCTCGTTTCGCTATTCGCGCCCCTCGCCTTGCTATGTGCGTTCGTCGCTCTGGGTGCCGCCTGCGAGGAACAATCCTTTTCTCTGGGTGATGGCGATAAGGACGTCGGTAGCGGCGATACCGATGGGGATGACGGCCGTAGTACCTCTTTGGGTGACGGTGGTAGTACCTTTTTGGATGACGGTGATAATACGTTACTATATGGGCTCGATACCACGGCCGGTATCTGTGCCAGTAATACGCGTCAGGCCATACCCAGTGTACATAAATCAGGGAAGTTTTTGGCCAATAGTATGGACCCCAGTAATAGTAGTGGTAGGAGTACCGATAGGGAGGCCACCGGTACCAATAGTCGCCATAGTAGTGGTGAACGACCTTAATTCTCGTAGGCTTCTTCTTGAGATACTCGACGAGAATATACTTAACATCAAGGGAATCCCTGCGCGAGGCCACGACATGCATTTCAACAGTGCCATCTTCCACATGCCGAGCAGCTGGAACATAAACAGTCTCAGAGGTTCGATCATATCGAAGGACGAAGGTATCGCCACGGAAAGGAGCTTCGTCATCTGACCCCAAGGCCCTCCCTGAATCTCCGTCAGCAGTTTTGATCCACAGTCGTCCTGCTATGTTGTCATCCCTTGAAAGATCCCTATACCACACCCTGATCTTTACATAATGGGTCCAGCTTGGAACGCTAAAATAATAGATAGCGCTGGCCAAGCCGGGCTCGAATTCTCCCTCTTCTTTTGCCCAAGCGGTCAAGCGAATGCCGTCTGGAAATTGCGGACTGTCCGTCACCGAAGCCTGGCCGCGCTCTATCAGGTCATCCACATTTGCCGCGTCCCGGTGTTCCGAAGCTCGACCGTCATAAGACCCGAGCTCGTAATCGTAGCCCGCCTCAATGAACTGCGGGAACGGCAAACACCATAGAACCGTAAGCAGAACAAAAGCCAAAAGCTTTCTAACCATTTTTTAATCCCTCCGGGAAATCGCCCCTCTGATAGCATAATAATCATCGCCAAAAGCAGGGCCGAGAAAGATTCTAATCAATATACCCATGTTTTACGTCCCTCCTAATTCAATTATAGAAAATGCATCCGGTGAAATTCAACCCGCTGGCGAACGCAACTTCCCGGCCCCGAAAAATACCGGGGACTGAGAAAGTCAAACTGGCTCGACACTTCTGTCCAAGTGCAAGATATACTCGATATTAACGCAATCTTCGTGGTATATGAGTGGAATAGCTGGGCTTTCGGTTTTCTCTCTTAACTCAGTATGACAAGGAGGAGAAGGATGAAAAAGATAGGTATTATCGTGGTTAGCATTTTCGCTCTCACCCTAATCGGAGGTTATGCTGTTTTATCCCATGCAAAAATGAAGTATCTTGAAAAGGAAGGAATCAACAGGAAGATGATCGGATGGAATAAGGCGCTGGGGGTCAAATGCAGCTTTTGCCACACCAAGGACCGAAGCGAAACCTATTAGGGCCTGGCGGGGAAAACTGTCGGTGACGAGGAGTTAAAAGCTCTGGTTCACCGCCGAATTGCAAGAGCCATGGTGGGCTATATGTTATATATGAACGAAAAAGAGAATCAGAACTACACATGCAACACCTGCCACCAGGGGAAGAAGGACGTGGAGGTAAAAAAGTAGAGCCGTCAAGCGACCAAGAAAACCCATTGAAAGTGAGGCAGGGTCGCAAATGGCCCTGC
>DAOVIU010000242.1 GCA_030673585.1 Pseudomonadota bacterium
AAAGGCGGTATTTTTTCGACCGGAAAGATCCGGGTAGCTGATGGCGAACATTCGGGGACTGATATGGAAAAGATGCTTCTCTATCCGGGATGCCTGGTGCTCAGTCGTTTTCATGAATATGAGCTGGCTTCGAGGCGGATTCTGAAAAAGCTAGGCATTGAGATCCTGGACATGGAGGAGTTTTGCTGTTGCGGTTCCTCCATGATCTCCGGGGTGAGGGATGATTGGATCAACCTGCCCACTTACAGCCTCGCTCTAGGGGAGAGATTGGCAGCGGACACCGTCACACTTTGCGGAGGCTGCACGAATACCTTCTTGAGGGCAAAGCTCTGCCTTGAAAGGGATCCGGATCTCTTGAAAAGGGTGAATAGCCGTTTGAAGGGGTTGGGCTTGGCATACTCTGGCAGAACTGAGGTTCGCCACATTATGGAGATACTCGGCGATCGCCTGGATGAGGTCAGGGGATCCGTGGTTCGTCCACTCAACTTCAAGATAGCCCTTTCCCATCCATGCCAGATCATGAGGCCTGCCGAGATCTTTCCAAGGCAAGAGAGCTTGAGCTTCCAGGCCATGGGGGAGATCGTATCCGCTGTGGGGGCTGAGCTTGTTGACTATCCCGGGGAGAGGGATTGTTGTGGATCAACAATCCTCCTTTTTGACAAAGCCATGGCATTGGAGGTGGGGAAAAGGAAGCTGGAGTCGGCAATCGAAGGCGGAGCGGAGATGATCTGTGTGTGTTGTGGAAATTGTCTCCTGCTTTTGGATAGATACCAGAGCTACATGGGTCTGAAAAATCGGGCAAGGAAGATGCCGCTCATATCACTTCCACAGCTCATTGGCCTGGCCTTTGGTTTCCCGCAGGACGAGATGGGGATGTCTCGTCATTAAGGGGGGATCTTGGGGATAGATATTCCAAAGGACTGTGAACAATGCTTGGAGTGCGTTGACTGTTGCGTCGTCGCGCGAATGGGTGGCCATTCCATCGCATCGGAACTGAACGAGCTCGCTGTGGATGGGGCCTGGAACTGCGCTAACTGCTGGAGGTGTATAGATGTTTGCCCTCATGGGGTGGATATCTATGGGTTCATGATGAAACGGAGGAGGCAGGAGCAGATCCCCCAGCCCATCCGGAGGGGAATCGATGGGATCTTCAGAAATGGTTTTTGGTTCGGTGAGAGCCAGTTCAATGATGTTCGTATATCATTTGGGCTCCCGGCTGTCAGGTTCTTGGATCGGGAGAAGGTGGCAGTCTTGATGGTTGACGAGGGGGAAGAGTCATGAAGGCAAGAATCACCGTCTTATGCGAGAATACCGTGGGTGCCCTGGTTGGAACTGGGGAACATGGGTTTTCTGCATTTATAGAAACGGAGGCCGGAGATTATCTCTTCGATACGGGGAACGGGTTATCCATTATTCGGAATGCCCTCTTGTGGAGGAAAGACCTTACAGGCATCAAGAAGATCTTTTTGAGTCACGGACACCACGACCATACCGGCGGATTACCGGAGGTATTAGGGTTGAGGGGAGAGGTTGAGATACTGGCACATCCCCACATCTTTCGGGAGCGGATCGCCGTAATCAAAGAAGATAACGGGGAACAGAGGAGATTCGTCGGCATCCCTTATCGTCGAGGGTATCTCGAGTTCTCAGGGGCACGATTTGCCTTGAGGAAAGAGTTCTACGAGCCGGAGAAAGGGATTTTCTTGACGGGAGAAGTACCGAGAGTCACCCCCTTTGAAAGGCCCGACCCGAGGCTCTTCGCCAAGATGCAGGAGGATTGGGTTCCCGATCAACTCTTGGATGATCAGTCCCTCGTTCTGGATACGCCAAGGGGATTGGTAATCGTCTTCGGATGCGCCCACTCGGGCATGATCAACACGATCAACCACGCCATGAAGAAGACGGGAAAGGAGCGGATTTACGCCCTTTTAGGTGGGACACACCTCCAATTCTTAACCCCTGAGCAGCTCGAGAACTCCATCGATGCCCTCAAGGGACTGGCGGTGGAATACATCTGTGTCTCTCACTGTACTGGCATGAGGGCCTCCATGAGGTTGGCTCAGGAATTCGGGGATAGGTTCTCTTATGGCCATGTGGGCGCGGTCTTTGAAACCTGAGAAAGATCTCAGGTTTCTACACTGACGTGCCAAATGGAGAAATAAACCCTTATGGGAGGAGCACCCAGAGAGTTTCCGCGAGGGGATCAGGGAAGAAGTGCGAAGACGATCCGGAAGAGTACGGCCATAAACGTTGCAACAGCAGTGGTGAAGACCATGGCGAATAGCATCCCCAGGTTGCCTATGACCGACCGCAGCATGGCCAAGGTTGCGAGGCAGGGGATGTAAAATAGGGCGAATATGGTGAAAACCATTATTTGCACATCAGTCATGACCGATGCGAAGTCACTGGTGCCAAGGGCCTGGACCAGCATGACTATGGAGAGCTCCTTGCGCAGGATGCCAAAGATCAGAGTGATGCTGACTTCCTCTGGCAGACCGAGCAGACCATTGGTAAAGGGTGAAAATATCCGGTTGATGATCTCAAAGTACTGAAAGTATTCAAGCAAGCTCAGGATGATACTACCCACGATGAGCATCGGCCAAGCAATCACGATGAATTCACGCAACCGGAACCATGTTTTGTTCACCACTGCCCTGAGACTGGGAAGTCTGTAGCTGGGGATTTCCAGGATCATGCCTGGCGAAACCTCGGGCTGCAAACGGGAAAGCAAATTACCGGCTGCCGCGATGATGATGAGGTTCAGTATATAGAGGAAAAACGCCAGGTTGGGGCCAAGGTAGAAGGCAACAAGGGCGAAGATGATGGTGGTGCGAGCAGCGCAAGGGATGAAGTTGACCAGGACCGCGGTTATAAAGCGATCGTGCCCACTCCTCAGGATTTTCACCCCCATCATCGCCGGAACAGTACAGCCGTAACCGAGCACAAAGGGGACTACAGCCTTACCGTGCAGTCCGATCCAGTGCATGACGGTATCCATGAGGAAGGCGATGCGAGGCAGATAACCTATGTCCTCAAGCAGGGAAAGGCCAAAAAGGAAAGGGATGAGATAGGGAAGCACAATGCCTATCCCGCCGGAGAGGCCCTGGATCATGCCCTTCAGCAAGGTAAAGAACAGGGATTCCTGGTCCAGGTGAGAGGCAAGGTATGCTGCCAGTTGGTCAAACCATCCGAGGAGGGGCCCTTCGACTATGCTACCAAATTTGAAGATAAAATTGAAAAGGGTGAAAAGGGTCAAGGCAAGGAACACGTAGCCCCAAAGGGGATGCATAAGATACTTATCCACCTTATCCCGCAGCATCTTTTTTGTAGCCGGCCTCACCTGGGCCACATGTTCAAACAGGTTCATGGCCAGGGAGTGTCTTTCCGAGGAAAGCACCACATCCGCGGGCCGACCATGGCCTTGGGAGAGTTCTTGGCGGAGGCGCTGGATCTTCGGGATCAGCTCGGGGCTTTCCTTCCGGATTCTCCCTTCCAATTCGTCATCTTCCTCGAGGAGTTTTAGGGCTAGCAGACGTTGGGGCAAACCCAGGCCTTCAGAGATCTCTTCTTCGAGGAGGGAGACCAGCTTCGTTACCGCGGTCTCCACATCAAGGCTAAAGGGAAAGTTTTTTCCAAGCTGCCCTTTTTCCGCGGTCTCGACTGCTACCCTGAAAAGCTCGGGAACGCCCTGACCGCGAGAGGCGATAGTAGGGATAATTGGTACCCCCAGATCCCGCCGGAGATGTTGAATGTCAATTTGGATTCCCTTGCGCTCAGTCTCGTCCATCATGTTGAGGCAGATAACCAGCGGAACCCTAAGTTCCAGAAGCTCCAAGGTTAATTTG
>DAOVIU010000325.1 GCA_030673585.1 Pseudomonadota bacterium
CCACCACTTCATCAGCGGTCCCCGCGTCCATGACCTCCTTGCGGCTGGGCCCGGCTTCCAGATGACAATGGCGACATGCCTGGTTACAGAGCAACCCCGTGTTGACCTGTAGGGTATTTGTTTGGCCACGGGTTAGCTCAAGCCCGTGTTTCGCGAGCGTAAGGCGAAAAGGCTCCACGGACAGGGCATTTGTGTCTGAGAGCTTCAAGGCCTCTTGTACCATAGGTTGAGCACACATTTCACATTACCTCTTCTTCAGGCCCCTTCACTATATTCATGGGAGCAAGGATCCCTCTGGGAGCCCGACTCCGTTACATGGATAGCTTCTTGGCAAGTTTCCGCATTTGAACCCCGTGAACGAGGGAAGCACCTCCTCGTATGGCAACGGCCACGTGGATGGCCTCCGTCATCTCGGCGAGGCTGGAACCCTTCTCAAGGCACGTTTGCGTGTAGGCATCGATGCAGTAGGGACACTGAACGGTATGGGCTACCGCAAGGGCGATGAGTGCCTTCTCCCTCTCCGTGAGCTCCCCTTCGGCGAATACAGCACCATAGTAGTCGAAGAACTTCTTGCCGAGCTCCGATGCCTCCTCCGCAATCTCCTCAAACTTCGGGAGATCTTGAGGATCATAGTACGTTTCCATGATCAAATCCCTCCTTGAACACAAATCTACCCATATCTGTTGCCGATAATCAACCTCATCCACGCCTGGGCGGCCTCGGGGCCCCACGTTCCGGATTCGTAGGGGGGAAGCCTTTCCGCACGATCGGGGCAATCTTCGCACTCCTCCAATACAGGGGTCAGAAAGGACCAGGAGAGTTCTACACCATCCTGTCGCCAGAAGAGGAGGTGATCACCCTGGATGCAGTCCAGGAGGACTTTTTCATATGCGTCCAGTATGGGACCGCTGTAGTTCTGGTAATAGTCGAAATCCATGGTAACCGATCGCAAACACATCCTCGCCCCTGGATTCTTCGTCTGAAACGTCAGGGTTATCCGCTCGTCGGGTTGAATTCCCACGATCAACCGGTTCGCCATGATATTTTCCCCCAGGACATCTCGAAACATGGAGTGGGGGACCTCCCTGAACTGGATAACGATCTCGGTGAGCTTTCTGGCCAACCGTTTGCCGGAGACCATGTAGAAGGGAACGCCACGCCAGCGCCAATTGTCGATAAAAACCCGCATGATGGCAAAGGTGGACGCAAGGGATGTGGAATTCACGTCGGATTCATCCCGGTACGCCGGTACCCGTTCACCATCAATGGTTCCCGATCCATATTGGCCCAGAATGAGACTCTCCTCCTGATCCCTGTCGGGGAGGGGCTTGAGGGACCGAAATACCTTAACCTTCTCATCCCTTACCCGGTCGGCCTCGAAGAGGGAAGGGGGTTCCATGGCCGTTAAGGCTAAAAGCTGCATCATGTGGTTCTGGAACATGTCTCTCAGTACTCCAGCCTGTTCGTAATACCCGGCCCGATGTTCAACGCCCAACGTCTCGGCGGCGATGATGCCGACATAATCTATGTATCCGCGGTTCCAGATAGGCTCGAAGATGGCGTTGCCGAAGCGAAAAATCAGCATATTTTGCACCGTTTCCTTGGCCATGTAATGATCGATGCGGTAGATCTGACGCTCGTGAAAGCTCTCATGAAGGGTTTGATTGAGATCAATAGCCGTTCCCAGATCCCTGCCAAAGGGCTTTTCAACGACGATACGAGACCACCCGTTTCCATTCGACCCTTCAACGGAAAGGCCAGCTCTGCCGAGCATTTGAGCGGCTGTCTTGTATAGGGAGGGGGGGATGGCCAGATAGAAGATCCTGTTTCCCCCCGTGGAGTGTTCTTTGTCGAGGTCCCTGAGCAAATCGGCAAGCTCCACGAATGATGGGAGGGAATCGTAATCGAGAGGTTGGTAATACAGGGAAGCCCCGAAGGCCGCCCATTTCGAGGTGTCCATGGTGCCGGCTTCTTTTAGCGCCTCCTCCATTTTCCGCTGGAAGTCACTTCGGGTCCATTTCGTGCGAGCGCAGCCGACGATGAGAAACGGAATCGGCAACACGTCGTTGAGATACAGGTTGTAGAGGGCTGGAACCAGCTTTCTGGCGGTCAGGTCGCCGGAGGCGCCGAAGATGATGACGGTGCATGGATCAAGGCTTCCCTCGATCAGACAAGCGCCGGGAGGAATCCCCAAATCCGGGGCTTTGCTCTTGATTATCGTTTCCACGTTTTCAATCCCCTCCTCAAGGCCACGGCCCATATTCCTTCGCCTCTCTCAGCCTATGGCACGATGGACGCTAATTCACTTCGGCCGTAATGCCCTCCGCGTACTTCACCCAATCGTATCCGTAGTAATCCTCCGCCACTACACGCAGAGGAAATCCATGCCTCCGGGGAAGATATTCTCCATTGACCCCGTAGGCCAAGAAGACTTTATCCGAAAGAATATCCCGTATGGGGTATTTCACCGTTTTTTCAGAGGGCCCTTGTGGTCCTCGAATGGTGACGTGGGTAACCCCATCCCTAACCCCTGCCCTCCGAAGCAACTCACCGATGGAGATTCCCTTCCATGTACCATGGTTGGCGAAAAACCCCGGACAGATCAACAGCACGTTCCTCTCGATGGATGGGAGGTCCATGATTTGAGAATAGCTCAGGCTCAGGGGCTTTTCAACGTGTCCCCTAACCTCGAGACGCCACGTTTCGAGGTTCACCTTGTGGTCCGTTAACCCCATGGTTCCAAAATCCTTCAGCGGGGTGACCTCCATATTCCTGGCGTCAAGCTCCGCGGGGTCCCTATCGATCAGACTTTCCCTTTTCGTGCCCCTGGGAAGGATGAGTTTCTTGGTC
>DAOVIU010000258.1 GCA_030673585.1 Pseudomonadota bacterium
ATCAAGATGGAGGCCCTGCGGGATACGGTTAATTCGGATATCGTTGTCGCTCCTGAGCGGCAGATGATCAGATGGGCATCTCGATAGCAGGGGGCCATATCATCGATAAAGGCCCTCACCGAAGCTCGGAATCCCCTCCTCTCGTAGTTCCGGGAGACGAATTCCAGGTCATCCCCGCCCGTCTGGTGGGTGATTTTCAATCGATCTCGAATCCCGTGCAACCGATCCAGGGCTTCCATCATCTTTTCGTTTATCCGGTGGGCCCCTTGACTTCCTCCGAAGATGAACAGGTTAAATGCATCTCCACCCCGGGTGTCGTCGAATCCCTGGAGAAAGTCCCTCCTTACCGGATTTCCCGTGAGGATCGTTTTCCGCCCGGGGAAATAGGGTCTGCTCTCTTCAAAGGAGATGAATATGGCGTTGGATAGCTTTCCCAACAGGCGATTGGTTGATCCAGGTATGGCATTCTGTTCCTGGATGGCCCTTCTGGTTTGCATGAGAAGGGCCGCAAACACAACGGGGCCCGAAACGTATCCTCCTACCCCGATCACAAGATCTGCCTTGAATTCCCGGATGATTCGGGCCGATGCGGCGATACCAAGGGGGATAGTCCATAGGGAGATGAACTTCCTCCTCAATGGCTTCCCCCTTACACCCGAGACGGAGATGGTTCTCAATTCATGTCCCGTCCTGGGGATGAGGGCCTCCTCGATTCCTCCGCCCGCTCCAACGAAGAGAACTTCATTTCGGGTTTCCCTGATCTTGAACGCCTCGGCTATGGAGATCCCGGGGAAGAGGTGACCTCCAGTACCCCCCCCGGCAATGATGACCTTCATGTTCTTATCGCCTTTGATGAAATATTGAGGAGAATGCCTACCCCCATTGCGTTGACCAGTAGGGACGTCCCACCGTAACTGATGAAGGGGAGGGTTAGTCCCTTTGTGGGGAGTAGCCCGAGGACTACCCCCATATTGACGACGGCCTGCATCGAGATCATGGCCGTAATCCCTACCCCGAGGAGGGTCCCAAAGAGTTCTTCTGCCATCAGGGCGATCCTTATGCCGCGAATCGTAAACAGGGCGAAGAGGCCCAAGGTGATGGTCGCGCCCACCATGCCCAGTTCCTCCGCGATTACGGCAAAGATAAAGTCGGTATGTGGGGCTGGCAGGAAGAAGAGTTTCTGGCTCCCGCCTCCGAGCCCCGTGCCGAAGAGGCCGCCTGATCCGAAGGCCAGAAGGGATTGAACGATTTGAAAGCTCGTTCGGCTGGGATCTTCCCATGGGTTAAGGAATCCAATAATCCGGTTATAGCGATACTCGACCCTCATGATCAGCAGATAAACGATGGGAATGGCAGCCATAATGGAGGAGACCAAGTAGGATATCCTGGCTCCTCCGATGAAGAGGAGCATGAACACCGTGGTTGCCAAGAAGAGGACCACGCCGAAATCCGGTTGGAGCATGACCAAATAGATCATTGTCCCCGAAATAATGAGCACCGGAAGGAACCCCGTGGAGAACGTTTTCATTCGATCTCCCTTTTTCTCCAGGAAGTAAGCCAGGAAGATGATGAGGGCAAGCTTTGCGAACTCCGAGGGCTGAAAGGAAAGGTTGCCGAACCGGATCCAACGGGTCGACCCGCCAACCTTGTATCCTATCCCCGGAATCAAAAGGAGGATGAGGAGCAGCAGGCTTACCCCCAATATGGGGTAGGCCAGCCTTCTCAGGAGGATGTACGGGGTATTCATCATCACGAGCATCATCGCCAGTCCAAAGGCGGCGAATAGGGCCTGTTTTTTTAGGAAATAGTACCCATCTCCGAACCTATCCGCCGCTAGAATGGCGCTGGCACTATAGACGATCACGATCCCCATCCCTATCAACGAGATGGTAATAATGAGCAGGGACACATCATATCGAGCCCTTTCCCTCATGGCTTTCGAGCTCCCGTGGGATTTTCCTTGCCTCGTCGATTGACAATTTCCTTGAAAAGGTCTCCCCTCTCCTCGTAATCCCTGAACATATCGAAACTTGAACAGGCAGGGGATAAGAGCACCACATTCCCACGCCGCGATCCCTCATGGGCTCGCTGGACCGCCTCCTCAAGGGTATCGGCCATGGTGGTGGGGACGGAATTCCCCAGGGCCTGAGCCATTCTTTGCCTCGCCTCACCCATGAGGATGAGCCGCTTCACCCTTTCGGCGACAACCCCTTTGAGGGGTCCATAATCTCCCCCTTTGTCCTTTCCCCCTGCGATCAAAATGATGGGCTCGTGGAAGCTCTTCAATGATTTGACCACTGAGCCCACATTGGTTCCCTTGGAGTCATTGTAAAAGCTCACCCCATCCAATTCCCTCACGAACTCCAAACGATGAGGCAGTCCCCTGAAGGACTCTAAGGCCGTCTGGATAGCCCCCGTTGGACAGGAGCAGATTTTGGCCGCTGCCATGGCAGCCAGCATGTTCTCGATGTTGTGGATTCCCTTTAGGGAAACCCCTGCGAGCTCCCAGCGCTCAACGTTCCCCACCGGATTTCGGTAGACGAGGGCGTCCCGATCAAGGAATGCCCCCACCTTCAAGGAAGAGGTAAGGCTAAAATACCATTTTCTCGCCTTGATTTGAGGGACTATGGCATTAATGGTACCGTCATCGGCGTTGAGGACGGCAAAATCCGTGTCCCGCTGGTTCAGGAAGAGTCGGGATTTGGCCCTGATGTATTCGTCGTAGTCGGGATATCGGTCTAAATGGTCCTCCGTAATATTGAGCATGAGGGCGACAGATGGCCTGAATTGGGCGATTGCCTCCAGTTGAAAACTGCTGATTTCGGCTACCACATAGTCCCATGTATCCCCTCCAATACAATCGATCAAGGGGTTACCTACATTTCCTCCAACGAAGACCTTCTTATTGGATGCCTTGAGCATATCCCCGAGGAGTAGGGTGGTGGTGGTTTTCCCGTTTGTTCCCGTTATTCCGATAATGGGATCTCGGATGAAACGGCATGCCAAGTCAATTTCGCTTATGATTTCAATGCCTTTTTCCCGAGCCGCCGCGATGGGTTCGATGCTGAGAGGAACCCCTGGGCTGACGACGATCAGGTCGGCACTCAAAAAGGTTTCAATCCTGTGCCCCCCAAGTTCGGTCCTTACATTGAGCCCACCTGTTGTGGAGAGATAGTGCCGTAGCTCATCGCCGGATCGGATATCGGTCGCCATAACCCGAGCCCGCTGCTGGGCCAGAAACCGGACGACTCCTGTTCCGGTCCTGGCTAATCCGACTACTAAAACCCGCTTTCCCTCCAGGTTCATCCTGATCACCGAAATAAAAGATTACCTCAGCTTCAGCGTGCTGATGGCCACCAATCCCAGAATGATCGCGATAATCCAAAACCTCACGATCACCTTGGGTTCCACCCATCCCTTCAGTTCGAAATGGTGATGGAGGGGGGCCATCCTGAAAATCCGCCTTTTCACGAGCTTGAACGAGGTCACCTGTATGATGACGGAGATGGTCTCCAGAACGAATATTCCGCCCACGATAGCCAAGGGGATCTCGTGTTTCGTTACCAAGGCCAATGTTCCCAAGGCCGCTCCGAGGGCAAGGGATCCCGTATCGCCCATGAATACCTGTGCGGGATAGGTGTTAAACC
>DAOVIU010000271.1 GCA_030673585.1 Pseudomonadota bacterium
AGCCACATCAGCGATGGATCCGTTGGTTATCCACATCTTGGGGCCATTGAGGACGTAATCACGGCCACGCCGTTCCGCCCGCGTCCCCATCCCAGCTGGATTGGAACCAGCCCCGGGTTCGGAGAGCCCGAAACAGCCGATCGCCTCACCTCGAGCCATTCTGGGAAGCCACCCCTGTCGATGGTCCTCGGACCCAAACGCGTATATGGGATACATCACCAGCGAATTCTGCACCGAGAACGTGGCGCGAAGCCCGCTGTCGCACCGACCCAGCTCCTGACATATCAAGCCGTAAATGGTATGGCTCGCCTTTTTGCATCCATACCCCTCCACATGGAGGCCGAACAGGTCCATCTCCCCCATCCGAGGGATCAGATCCATGGGGAAAGTCCCCTTATCGAAATGTTCTACAATGATGGGCATGCACTCCTCATCCACGAAATTTCTCACCCTGTTACGGCGAGAAATTTCCTCCTCTGCCATGAGCGATTCGACCTGGAAGTAATCCACGCTCTCGGTCTGTCCCATGGGTTGGCTCCTTTCTCGGTTTGGGCCCAGTTGCATTACCCAGGGTAAACTCGCGTACCAAAGACCGGTTTCGCTGAAACGTAAGACATTTTTTCCGCTAGCCAGCTTTTCAATCTTCGATTTGGGCCTTTTGCAATCTCTCGCTGTAATCGATGAATACCGTCTTGATCTCGGTGAACTCCTCGATGGCCGTGGTGCCAGCTTCCCGCGCACCAGTGCCGGTCTGCTTCACGCCACCGAAAGGAAGGTGGACTTCAGCCCCGATGGTAGGCGCGTTGACATAGGTGATGCCCGCCTCCAGTTCATCAATGGCCCTGTATGCAGTGTTAATGTCGCGGGTGTAGATGGCTGAGGTGAGGCCGTATTCAACGTCATTGGCAATTTTCACCGCCTCATCATAGCCTCGGACCCGTATTACGGGGAGCACTGGGCCAAAGATTTCGTCCTTGGTGATCCGTATGCCGTGTTTTGCCTCGAATATCGTCGGTTCAATGAAGAAACCCCTATCATATGGGCCCCCTGAAAGCTTCTTGCCCCCATAGATGAGCTTGGCACCCTCTTCGACTCCTATCTCGATATACTTCAAGATCTTGTCCTCCTGTTCCTGGCTGGAAACGGGGCCAACATCCATGGCCGGATCGATGGGATTCCCGATCTTCAGGGCTCTTGTTCGGGACAATAGTTTCTCCATCACCTCATCGTAGACTTCTTCGTGGACAATCAATCGTCCCGTTGCGGTGCATCTCTGGCCTGCCGTCCCAAAGGCACCGAAAAGTACCCCCTCAATGGCCAGATCTATGTTGGCATCATCCAGAATAATCAGCGGGTTCTTTCCCCCCAATTCCAACCCAACCCTCTTCATCTGAGCGGCGGCCCTGGAATTGACATCCTTTCCCGCGGCAATCCCCCCCGTGAAAGACACGGCTCTGATCTTGGGATGTTCCACGATGACCCTCCCCACCGTATCCGCAGGGCCGGTCACCATATTCAAGACACCGGGTGGCACTCCCGCCTCCTCGAATACCTCCATTAAGGTTGCAGCACACAGCGGGGTTAATGTGGCGGGCTTGTAAACGACCGCGTTTCCCGAAATGAGGGCGGCGCCCAGCTTCCAACAGGGCACTGCCATGGGAAAATTCCACGGGGTGATGCAACCGACGATACCGATGGGTTGCCTTACCGTCATGCAGAACTTGCGGGGCAACTCCGAGGTCGTCGTCTCTCCCAGCAATCTCCTCCCTTCCCCTGAGATGTACTCGAGAAAATCGATGGCCTCCTGCACATCACCTCGGCCTTCAGCGATGACCTTGCCCATCTCCCTTGTCACGAGCTCCCCGAGTTCATCCTTTCGCTTCCGCAGAATGGATGCGGCTTTCAGCAGAATTTCGCCGCGCCTTGGCGCAGGGTAGCCCCTCCAGTTCGGCCATGCCCTCTCAGCCCCTTCGATCGCCTTGATGACATCTTCCTCCGTGCCTCTGGGAAATGTGCCCAGAATCTCCCCAGTGGCCGGGTTTGCGGTCTCAAAGGATTGCCCGCCAACGGAATCGATCCATTTTCCGC
Organism: Pseudomonadota bacterium; assembly: GCA_030673585.1. The sequence continues at coordinate 2,089 of DAOVIU010000271.1, forward strand.
CGATATAAACGCCGTAGCCCTTCATAATCCATCCTCCTTCGGTCATTTCCTCGAAGTACGCAACTGAGGGAAAGCCGTGGCGGTACCCCCTTACAGCGCCCCACGGTAATAGGCCAAATGTTCCCGGTAAGGCTCGAATTTCCGCGCCAGATCTAACCTTTCGCGCCCAGACAACGGCTTGAGATCGCGCCCCATACGGGCAAGTGTCCTGACCTCACCTGCCGTTGAACACCCCACAATGGCAACCGTAATGTCATGGGAGAGCGCGTACCCAATAAGGAGTTCCGGCGTTGCCCCCCACTCTGGGTAAATATAACGAGAAGCACCCAGAATTTTCATCCCAATGATCGCAATCCCTTTTCCCATAGCGACTGACAACGTGGACGTCAAAAACCCCCCAACTACCTCTTCGACCGGATTTACGGGCAACATGACCGCATCAACTGGCCACTCCGCCACGGCCCTTGTCAGGATACCTGGATCGTGATGACCGGTGACGCCTATGAAGCGGACCTTGCCCGACGATTTGGCTTCCGCAAAGGCCTCCAGTGCCCCTCCAGGACCCGCGATCGCCTGGAGATCCGCCTCCGTTCTGACATCGTGAATCTGCCACAGGTCGAGATACCTGGTCCCCATGCGCTGAAGCGTTTTCTCTAGGTCTGCCAGGGCCCCTTTCCTATCCCTACTCGCTGATTTGCTCGCCTGAAAAATCCTCTGCCGTACGTCGGGCAATTCACTCCATACCGAACCGTAATAGCCTTCGCTGTCGGCGTAAACGTGCGCCGAATCAAAGTAGGTGATCCCCTGGCCGATAGCCTCTCGAATCACCTCCCGGGCCTCATAAGGCTTGCCATAGGTGCGGAGGATGCCTTCACCCCCCAAGCCAACCACGGTGACCTGTTGGCCCGTTTGGCCGAATGTCCTGGTTGCAATGGAGTCATTGACCACGTCTTTCTCCAGTACCGTTTTTCCTCGTTTCAGTGCCAGACGCCATCATTCTAGCGCTCCAAAGAAAGGACATATTCATCATGATATGAATTTCAGGCCTGTATCTTTTGTTGGGAAACGTCGAATTAGAATCGGAAGTCTTTCCAGTCGGCAAAAAAGGGATACTCTCTGGGAAATAGAGAGACTCGATCCCCTGGATAAATCATATGGTCCAAATATACGGCCTTGTGGTTGACCATGACCACCTGAACCTTTCCTACGGGAATTGTAAGGAGATTCAAGACTTCACATGCCGGGGTGGGGGCTTCTAGATCCAATTGGATCGGACAATCACGAGGATCCGCAGACCCGCTCAGCAAAGATCCGAATAGATAGACCTGAGTCTTGGGTTTGCGCGTGAACATGAGGGTATCCGCTTTTGACAAATCACCTGGATGAAATGAAAAATTCTACCGAAACAAATCTACCCGGATTTCTGAGAGAGACCTTGACTTAGGTCAACCGCCC
>DAOVIU010000300.1 GCA_030673585.1 Pseudomonadota bacterium
CTCCCCACCCACATCCTCTTTTAAAATGCCGGGTTTCTCCCGTAACAGGGAAATGGGGTAAGCCTTGGCTTTGCCCTTTATTTCGATACCGAGAACCATCTCCTTGGGGGAGAGATCCTTGCGAACATCACCCACCGGAAACCAAATCCCCAAGCTTCTGTAATAGCCCTCGTAGGGATCCACAGAGTAGTTCCTGCTAAATCCGGTATCTATGGAAAGGACCAAGGTATGGGGGTTCTTTCTTCTCCAGGCCTTCCAGGACATACGGATCGAGGTAAGCCTCTTGAGCCTCTTCCCCGCTAAGGGACCTGCGATGGCCTTCTCCATCAACTGGGACCAGAGGCTCTCGGTCTGATGATCGTTAAGAAGGACATTGCTTTTGTACAGCCGTCCCGAGACGCCAAAGGTGTAAATCTTGCCCTCAATCTGCCGGGAGTAGACCACCCCCGATTGGGTGAGGGGTCAAAAGGTCACCACGATGGGAACCCCACTGATGGTATCATTGACCACCTCGTGCCAGTTGAGGATTTTGATGGGATAGGCCTTGGCCTCACCCCCTGCTTTCACTCCAATTACCTCGTCATTGAGCTTGAGGAATTCAGCCTCCCCTGGCCGGACAAACCGAGGGTTCAGTATAGCGGGTATGCCGTCCTTCGGTGGGCCGCCGGAAAGGATCTCGCCTTTGGGGACGATGGCATTGTCGATATTAAATGCCGTGAGAATGACAAGGCAGCCTATTACGAAACAGATCTCTAAAAACCTTCTCACTCCATTCCTCCTCGATTCCATGATCCGCGATCATGTTCCTATATAAAAAAGATAAAATGAATGAGCCAGGGTTTTCAAGGAGGATGAATCCGGGGCGATATTCCCAGGAACTATTGACTTATGGCCTGTGAGATAGGGGAAAAAGGCTGGTGGAGGCTTCTCAATTGTGAAAGGGACTTTTCATACCATGAGGATTAAAACTCACCTCTATCCCTTGGGAATTCCCTATAGTAAGGACTCGGTTCTTGTGGAGATGTAGACCCTTTCTGGCTCATCAATGCCGGATCCCCTGGAAACATAGTGACGCAAGCTCGAACGCCTGTATTCTCCGACGAGGGAATCCAACCTTCCTATGTCCACCTCCCTCATTTCCTTCCCTTTGGCCAGATAATCCTTGGCGAGCACGATCATTTCATATCGCTCAGTCCGCAATACCGTCTCCAAATCCTCCTTCTCGTCATGCAAGAATTGAGAGAGCTTGTCAAGGTCGACCCTCATGCTTTCATACCCGAAATCGATTCTCTTCCACAGGCAATTCACTTCCCTCCCGTCGCCGACAGCCTTGGGATATTGATGAATAATGTTCTTTGAAATCCTTCCATCATCCGGATCCGTAGTATCCATTTGTACGTCTATTCCGACGCGGTGAAAATTCGTCACGAAGCTGTCCCAGTCGTGGAGTTTGACCCGCGCCCGATCTCCATCACGATCGATGTATTCCCATGCAAAGCCCTCTGTGCCAAAAGCCCACTCGTAGATATATGCCTCGGACCGGTTCTCACCGTCCGTGCTTATCGACCCCAAAGGCCTTGGTACATGGGCGAACATGTATATCCCTTTCCGGTGGAAGTAATCTTCCAGCTTCTTCACGATCATGTGCTTCAAAAACAACCTGTGCGCGGATTTCGGGGAAGGGCTAAATTCCTCTCGGAAAGCGCAGGCGACCCCCTCATGGGTAACGATGGTCCCACCTATACCGGGAAATTCGGTCCTCAACTCGACGCAGACCGTCGCCGAGCCGCCAAATCCCCCCTCACATACGTACTCTATGACCCCTTTCCTTTCCTCCATTCTCCCTCCTATCGCGAGTTGAACACGATGTGTGGCATTCGACGTATAGGCATCCTCAGAGACTGATACCCGGCCACCTCGCGATTGAATCGGTTGAGCGGACAACGTGCATACCAGCATCGGAATATCTTTGAAAGGCCGCAGCCGCTTGATCCGTATAGTCCACGACCCCGGGAATAACGACTGAAGAGGAGCAATCTTCTAACAGATAGACTTTCTCGGCCATCTTCTTATCAATCATCAGAATCTCTTTCAAAAGGTCGTCAATTGTCCAGGCAACACAATGACTCTTGGCCTGTCCGGCAATAACAATTGCATCAAATTCCAGAAGTTTCTTCATAAACTTCTCGTTTTTCTGGGCGATCCCCTTACCATCCGCGTCCTTTAGCACCTCTGGACTGAGAACCGAGTAATTCTCGGTGAAGGGATTACCCCCTTTTACCTGAAAATCAGGCTGGTTATAACGGGCAATGCTATGGAAGAGGATGGCTTCTTCTACCGACGAGACAAGGGCATGGCCGATTCCTCCAAGTATGGCGTGGTACGGCCAGACGGTTAGATCGTACTTGCGGCCTTCTTTCAGCGTGTGGGTATAGTGAAGTAAAAACCTTTGACCGTACCCCTCAGCGACTCCGAGGCTTGCGGCGAGTTTGGGGTTGAATTTCCAAACGCCTTGTTCAATATCCTCTCGGGAGATAAGGGTGAAAGGCGCTGGATGCTCTCCCTTTTCGTTCACCAGAAAGATGCCGTGGAAAATCTGCATGGCCTGATGCGTATCCATGGTTGGGCATATCTCGGTGATCATGTTGAGATTGCGATACAGGAATTCACATACCCTTCGATTGTCATCCACTGCTCCTGTTCCCGTGCGTCCACCGACATACAGTTCAAATCCCGGTATGCAAAAGGTATTCTGCACATCAACGAGCATCAGCGAGATCCTGAAGGTGTCACGAGAAGCGGGCAGCAAACCATGTTGCGCTGCCCATTTCTCGGCGTCCTCAGCGCGTTCCTGATAGGGAACCTTCCACACCTCTCCAACTCTTTCCGGGTTGAAATGAGGGGGGATAGGAAGTTCATCGCGTGCCATAGCCACCATCCTTCGCAAATCTAAACCAAGTATTAAGAACATGCTTTCTTGTGAGTGAGTATAGGGACGGATGGGCTTGCGTGTCAACGCAAAACAGTCGCACCATATAGTGATTCTGTGGGGGAGAGCTAGTCTGTACGCCTTGGAAAAACCTCTTGCGACGGAAGGAGGAGGCAGTAAATACGGTTATCCCCTTATCAGAGTCGATATCATGCAACGGCTAAGGC
>DAOVIU010000006.1 GCA_030673585.1 Pseudomonadota bacterium
CCAGGAGGTGGTCCACTTCGTCAGCCGTAAATCGGAATTCCCCGATGAGGGCCGTTGCCCCTGGGGCGTTTCGATATTCGATAATATACTGCTTGATGGCGGCCCCCTGAAGCTCCTTAATGCTCTCGGTGGGCTTTCCCAGATGCTGGGCCAATGCTACGGCAGCCGCAAAGTTTCGCCCCTCGATCTGTTCCCTCAACGAGGCCTCCAGTTCCCGCTCTTCAACTTCCATCCCCATCCCTCGACTCATTAGTCCTAAATCAGACTAATATTCCATCTCCTTGAAGCGTCCGTAGATACGGACGAGGTGTTCTCGGGGAGAAGTCCAGAACTCCCCTCTATCCAGATCGATCCAGTTCAAAGGAACGCTGGAGTCCTTCCTCTCCCTCGACAATTGCTGAATTATATTCGCCGCGGGCTTTGGCGATCCATCCCAGCGGAAGAGGCCGAAAAATCGCTCATGCACCCTCCGATCAAAGGGTGGTTTCGACCAGAGGGACGGATCATAATCCGAAAAGGACCGGGCCATGACCCCTGCGAAACCGTGATCTCGAAGAAGTTCAAGAGCGTCACGTAAGTACTGTGCTTGCTCCTCTTCCGAGGCCAACGGAACCTTCCCGAGGGCCTCCCGATCAGAGTCGGCAAGTGCTGCGTGAGGAGGATCCGTTGGAAGCCCTAATCCCCCAACGATGATATCCTTGTCCGCAAGCCACCGGGTCATCAACCCCAGAAAAAGGGGCACCTTTTCATCAAGAGGACCATCGGACCATTGGGCATATACCGGAGAGACGTGCATCGAAACCAGGTCACAAAAACGAGCGGCCTCATCGGGGCCCAAAACCCGGTCCTCCTCTAAATCCTCCTTGTGGAAACCCAGGGTCACCGACAGGGCTTCATCCCGACGTTTGAGTTCAGTTACCATCTCCTCAATCCAGGCCCTCGCCATATCCCTCGATGGGGGCCACACCATATTCGAGGGCTCATTTCCCAGGTCCCACCCCCAAATGGCAGGATGTCCCTGGAGGGCGTTGGTAACCTCCCTAATCAGGAGTTCCTGGGCTTCCCAAATCTCCCTTTCCGCATAATAGTTCCGGATGGCGGCTTTTTGAAAATCGCCCTGGGAGAAAACCGGAAATTTCTCATCCCCTTCGCCACCCTCGAGCATCCAGGGGGGAAGCCAGTTGATCCCCATCATGTGTCCGGTGAAGAAGGTCGGGAGAAGCCCCAACCGCATTTCCTCAGCTATTTCGGCAGCCTCAACGAGGTGATTCAGTGCTGCCGTTGAGATCCCCGATTGCTTCGGCTGAAATTCCTCCCAGAGCAGGAAGATCCGGACGATATCGAATCGATACTCGGAGAGGAGCGAAAACTCCCTCCCGACCGCGGAGGAGTCGAATTCCCTCCACCAAGCCGTTGCCCTATCCTTCGGCCAGTAGTTAATTCCTACGATAAATTGGTCTTCCAAGCCCCCTCCTCAAAGGGGAATAATGAGTCGAGATATCCCGGATCCAACCCTTGCGGATCAATCCCCGCCAGGCTCACCATGGATATAATTACTCCTGGGGTGCCCGGCCATAGTCATCTTCCAGCCTGACGATATCGTCCTCCCCGAAGTAATCCCCCGTTTGTACCTCGATAAAGGTGATTTCGGTATCCCCGATATTTTCTATTCGGTGAGCCGCTTCGAGGGGAATCTCCACCGACTCACCGGGACCGAGCAAGATCTCCTTCCCATCCACGGTAATCCTGGCCCTGCCCTCCACGATGATCCAATGCTCGGATCTCCTGAAGCGCTTTTGGTAGCTCAGACGCTGCCCGGGGTGCACCCAAATCCGCTTGACCTTATGGGTTGGACGGTCTTCAAGGACGGAGAATCCTCCCCAAGGTCTGGTTTCCTCGGTGGCTGTCCTTCGGGACTCCTTCAAATCGCTTTCCTCCAGAGTCTTACCCATCACCCCTACATAGGTTACCCCTTTGAATCCGGGATGGATTTACGGAAACCATGAAGCCCTTGAGCTCGGTTCCTTCATTGAGAGACAAAGAAAGGAGAACGGATTATCTATATAAAAGAATAATTATCGGCTTGCCCGTTGTCAAGAAGGGCTCGCCATGAATAGTTGTCCTAACCCACTGGAATTTCTTGACTTTGGAGGTATATGTTCTTATCAACACATTGTGCATAGTTCCTGGAAAACCCCCAGCGGGAGACATATGTTGTGTACATGAATTGAGCCTTGTTATATTTAAATACATATTGTACGAATCTATCCTAGCGCCGTCGAGGAAAGGAGTAGCGCCGTGTTCAAATCAGCTCATCCTTTGGGCGCAGCTCTTATGCTCGCCGGGTTGGCCTTTTCTCTCGATCTGAGGGGATGACAGGCGGTGACCACAACTGAGGAAGTTGGTCACCTGCCTGACCGATGAGAAGGGGTCCTTTGTGGATACAGTCTACGTAATCAGATTAAGGAGGCAGGTATGTTCTACGAAGTTACGGTTCCGGAACCCACGCCGAGCAGCAAACGGATTTCAGCCCTGGTGGTCATGAACCCCGCCGAATCCAGGCGGCTTCTGGCAAAAGCCACGGTGGCACTCCCCGAGGTACGGAGTGCCTGGGACAACGGAATGATCATCATCGCCAGGGGCATTACCAATGCCTTTGTTACCGAGGAGCTCTTTAGCACCTCGGTTGAGCCCAAGGCCGGGCAGACCGTGGGCATGGTCTGCGGAGGGATCACCAATTGCAATTCAGGCCCACCGCCCAGCACCTGGCACGTCATAAGGCAGGGGAAAGTGGTGGAGGACGCTGACTCGAATGTTGAGATACTGAGCTTCACGCCCGGTGATGTCTTCATTAAGGGAGCCAATGCGATAGACAACGACGGTAATGCCGGCATCTACGTCTCTTCAGTGAAAGCCGGCACCATCGGTATGGCCTGGCCCATACTCACACCAAGGGGTTGTCATCTTATCATACCAGTGAGCCTGGAGAAGCTGATCCCCTCGGTCATCGAGGCTGCCAAACATACCGGTATCTATCACTTCAAATATAGCACCGGCATACCGACCAAGCTCGTCCCAGTGCCTCTAGGCAAGGTGATAACCGAAATTCAGGCCTTCGCCTTTTTGGCCGGCGTCAGGGCCTATCATATAGGCTCCGGCGGCGTCGGGGGCTCCGAAGGGGCAGTGCACCTCTCCCTGGAGGGAGAAGAGCAAAGAGTGGAGAGGGCCTTCGAGCTGGCTAAGTCCGTTAAAGGGGAACCTCCGGTGAGCCTGCCGGATACATTCTTTGTGAGCTCGGCGGCCGATTACGACTACGATGCTTTGGCTCAGCTCGCCACACTCAAGGGTCTCTAAAGAGAGGCCGTACCAAGGGGAAGGTCAAGGCGAAGGCCAGCAACCTGATCCTCCAAAGATACCTCCTCTCCTCAATTGGACGGAAGAAATAACCCAGCTCTGTGGGTCCGATCGCTTAGGATGATCTTACGATGAGTCAGCTACGATATTCCCTTAGCGACCAACGGGACAGACCCGTATGCATTTCCCATGACAATAGCAGGGGCCTCGATTTTGTCGGCAGGCAGAAACATCCGTACGTGCGGGAGGAGAAAGCCAGAAAGCCTCTGGATCGAAATCGTGAAGCAGATTGATCGCCCCTGGGGAACACTCATCAACGCATACCCGGCACCCCTCTCCGAGACAAACCTTCTCTTCCAGAAGACCGGTCGGTTCAAGGGGAGCCTCGCTGATAACCGAGTTGAATCGTATCCGGGGCCCATACTGGGGGGTTACGGCAACGTTATTCAGGCCGAACTCGGCGAGGCCACTTAAAACCGCAGCATGGCGTTGGCTAAAGGGTCCGAAACCGGAATTCTCTGTCATCTCCTGGAAACGACCGTGCTCCTCACCATAGGTGGCGGGAAAGTATATTGACAGGTAGCCCCAATCTTCCAGGAAATTGGTCAATACCAGGGCGATTTGATTGAGGCGTTCGTTAATGAAATCGTAACCCACTGACTTGTAGAAATAATTCTGTACGAAGTCGGAACCGACCTCCGGTAGCAGAATCTCTGATTCAGTAGCCATGCCTAGAGCTGGCCAATTTGATGCAAGCCAGGGAATCCGTATCCCGAAGGTAACAACAGAGCGGGCCTCCTTGACGATGTCCCGGGGATGATGCCCCTTTGGCGCTCCGTCAAATCGCTCAGGGGTTGCGATTCCAATGAGGCTTGCGCCTTGGTTTATGCCAAGGCACCGGACATCACGGGTAAGGATTGAATCCCTGTTCTCCATCTCTCCGTCCTCCCTCTCGATACGCGGGTTTGGCCTTAGAAAAGGAATTCCGTCACTGATAATTACCGATGATTAAGTTAACCCCTCAGTTATATCCCCCTCGCCACCTCATAGGCATCCCAGATGCTATTCATGATGTTATGAGCCTTTCGGGCATCCCCGATGAGATGGAGGTTTGGAACCTTGCCACGCAAGGCATCGTAGAGATCTCTGTTCGGCCTGAGCCCAACGGATAGCACCACGGTATCCGCTTTAACCTCTCTTTTCCCGGAGGTGCCGCTCATAAGTACCGCGCCCTCATCCGTGACCTCAAGAAGGCAATGGTCCGTCAACGCCTCTACTCCCCTCAACTTCAACAGATCCAAGAGCATGATTCTGTTCGGGTGTGGCACGTGAGTTGCGGTCATGAGCTCGGGAAGCATCTCCACGACGGTCACTCCTTTACCCTGCTGAGCCAACCAGAGGGCTACCTCACAACCGACCATGCCTCCTCCGACGACAACCGCCTTTCCCCCCGCTTTTCTATTCCCGAGCAGCAGATCACTATCCGTAACCACGTTATCCTTCTCGATACCGGGGATATCCGGCATAATACTGCTCGACCCAGTAGCGACAATCGTTACATCGGGTTTTTCCCTCCCAACAAAATCAGGGGTAACTTCAACACCCACGTTTACCTTCACCCCTTCTCCAAGCGACTCAAGCTCCAATTTGTACCAATTCAGTAGCCTTGCCAGGTCCTTCTTAAAGTCCGGAACAGACGCCTCAATCAAATGACCTCCGAGCCTATTTGACTCCTCGTAGATCGTCACCCTATGGCCCCTGAGGGCGGCGACCCTCGCTGCTTCCAAACTTGACACACCTCCCCCCACAACCATCACGTTCTTCGGCTCACGGGTCGGCTCGAGCCCATAAGCACGCTCTCGTCCAACAGCCGGGTTGACGGCACACGAGAGGGGTTTTGCGCACATGAGCCTATCCACGCATCCATCCTGACAGCCGATGCAGGGACGAATGCGCTCTGGCTTACCCCCCTCTACCTTCCTCACCCAGTGAGAATCGGTCAAGAGCCCTCTGCCGAGGGCCACCATATCCGCCTTACCCTCAGCTATTGCCCTTTCGGCTAACTCCGGTATCTCCATCCTCCCCGCAACTACAACAGGTACGTTCACCGCTTTCTTCAGTTTTCCCGTTAGGGGGAGGTACAGCCCATGTTCCTGATAGACCGGCGGGTGGGCCCAATACCAGGCCTCGTATGAACCCGCATCGGCGTTAAAGGAATCGTAACCAGCCTGTTCCAGTATCTGAGCGGCCTGGATGGCCTCTTCAACGTCGCGGCCCTTCTCCTCGAATTTCTCTCCGGGAAGTCCCCCCTGACGCCAGTCCTTTATGAAGCTCTTTATGCTGAACCGAAGCTGAACGGGAAAATGGTGCCCCACCTTCCCCTTGATTTCCTGTACGATCTCTATGGGAAACGTTAATCTCCCCCTCAAATCCCCGCCGTATTTGTCAGCCCGCCTGTTGAACATGGACATGGTAAACTGATCGAGGAGATAGCCCTCATGCACCGCGTGAATCTCCGCGCCGTCAATCTCCGCCATGGCGAGAATTTCTGCTGCATCCCCGAAACACCTCACCAGCTGCTCGACCTCCTCCGTTGTAAGCTCTCTGCTCGTTACCGTCGGATCCCAGTAATTGGGTATGGAGGATGGACCCACTGGCCGTTTCCGAAACATCGATGGCCGCCCCACACGTCCGAATCCGGCTGTGAGCTGAACGAATATTTTTGAGCCCAATGCGTGGACGGCTTCCGCAAGCTCCGCAAACGGGGCAACCGATGCGGGGGAAAGAAGGGGAGCACCGCGATGAACTGCCTCTATGTCCTTTTCCACCCTAAAATTACCGGTAACGATGAGACCAACACCACCTCTCGCCCTCTCAATGTAATACTCTATGCCACGTTTACCCAGGTTCCCGTCTGGATCTAACAACCCCCAAATCGCCATAGGTGCCATTGCGATCCTGTTCTTGATTTCCACTTCTCCGATCCTGATGGGCTCGAAGATCTTCCTAAACTTGCCTCCCATTTCTTGATCACCTCCTGCTCATCTTTACCATAAACTTAATGGCTCGAATTAAACAAAATGAAAGCGAACTATCTATGGATTTTATAAACTCTAGCACACCTTACTAAAAAATTGGCGAGGAAACCAGCAGGGGTCAATATTTAATTGTTGAAAAATTACCAAAGGTTGGTTGTAATGTTTGATCAATATGGAATTTGGAGATTCAACCTGGTGAGGGGACAATTTCATTGTTAGAGGAGGGAGCCTTCATGAAGCCATCATCTTTTGACTTAACAGACAAGGTGGCAATCATCTCCGGAGGTGCTACCGGTATTGGCAGAGCCATCGCTGATGGATTGGCAGAGGCGGGGGCAAGCGTCGTCATCTGTGGGAGGCGATTTCACAAATGTGAAGAGGCCTGTAAAGAAATCGAAGAAAGGACTGGAACCAGAGCCCTTGCTCACCGATGCGATATCACCAGTAAGGATGAAATTGAGTCCCTGGTCAATACTGTTTTAGATGAATGTAAGCGAGTAGATATTTTGGTGAATAATGCGGGGGTGACGAGCAACTACCACGTGCTGGACCTTTCCGAGGAAGAATGGGACCGGGTGATCAATATCAACCTCAAGGGATACTTTCTCTGTAGTCAGGCGATTGGCCGGGTTATGGCCGCATCTGGCGGTGGCGTCATCATCAACATTAGCTCGCTGCTCGGTGATGTTGCCCGTCCAAACAGGGTGCACTATTGCAGCGCCAAAGGTGGCGTTAAAATGCTGACCAAGGCATTAGCACTAGACCTAGCATCATACGGGATTCGCGTTAACGCCGTAGCACCCGGTCCAGTGGAGACCGAGATGGTTGCACCGATACTGGCCGATCCAACCGTGAGATCCGAGGTTTTGGCAAGCTTGCCTATCGGTCGTCTTGGACAACCTGAGGATATAGCTGGCGCCGTTGTTTTCCTCGCCAGCGAGGCCGCAGCCTTTGTCACGGGCATTACCCTATATGTCGATGGAGGGTATACAGCAAAATGAAAAAAGGACTTCGGCCATACTGGAATACTATGATTATTGGGGTTTATTTTATGGGGCTGGTCGGACTTGCCGGTGGATTTCCTTTCGCCGGATTATGGTTATCGAGTTAAAGGAGCAAAAAAATGGAACACATCCAGGGCAATGTGTACGCCGAGCTGATTTCGCCGGGCTGCAATGTTGGCATTATCGCAACGGAGAAGGACAGCCTGATTGTGGATACCCCGTTGGTTTCGCGTCAGGCCGAGGCGATAAATGACGCCCTCGGCAAAGCTAGCCATAACCCCGTGCGCTTCATCTCCGTCACCCATCACCACCACGACCACATCCTCGGCACTGGCCTTTTCGGAGACGATGTGCTCATCATAGGCAACCGGGCCACCTATGAGAATATGGCTAGGCACAACCCTGCCGTGGTGGAAGCCTGGATTGGAACCTGGACCTGGGAAAATCAAGATGACGTGAAGGAGATCCTGGCTGCACAAATTTCGCTGCCGGATGTGGTTTTCGACGAGGGACTTACCCTTTACCTAGGCAGTACCGAGATATGTTTAATCCCGCTACCCGGCCACGTGCCTGGCAACATGGGGGTCTTCGTGCCGAGTGCGGGTGTGCTCATCACCGGCGATGCCCTCTTCAACGACCACCACCCCTATACGGGGCAAGCCAACTTTCAGGTCTGGTTCGAGACCCTCGCCAAGATGAGGAGTCTCAAAGCCCAACACATCCTTACGGGTCATGGGCCGGTCTGTGGGGATGAGGCAATCGATAAGCAACAACGCTACATGGAGAAGGCAATGGAGATCCGAGCCAAGTGGGACCCCGCGGAGGGCCAGGGGGCCATTCCTCCCGGTGCCGTCGACGAGCTCCTCGCCTTTTATCCCCTGCACGGCCGACCCGTTGCGATATTGCGAGAGCGCGTAATAGAGGGCATTCGGATTGCCCGGGATCCGCAGTTTTGAGCACCTTTTTCCCGAAACCGGTACGAGGATAGCATGAGCAAGCATCGCTTTGCTTAATTTGCTCAGTTGAGCTCAGGAAGTCCGAGGGGGTTAAAGTGTATTTGGAGTAGGAGGCCTCCGATATGGTAAAGACGGCCTGAGGGCTTAGGCGATTTCAGTACCCAGTTATCCCATATCCCTGCAGTACTCCCACAAATAACTAACTAAGTCATCGAGATTGCAGCTCAGAAGGATGATGTATTTGTCGGCGGCTCCAGCATACATAATCAATTTCCCCTTGTGAACAAGGGCACCCACGGGAAAAACCACTGCGGGCACATCGACGGCATACTGATCATCTCCATATAATTCATATGGAGCTGAGGGGATGTAGATTGGATGTTTGCCTCGACAAAGCACCTTTCGCGGATCGTCCAGATCCAAGAGGCTGGCGCACACCGAATATCCCCGTTCAATCTTCTCTGTCAACCCGTAGGCTTTGCACATGGTATTCCCTATCTCACCGACAGCGTGATAAATGAGCAACCAACCCTTATCCGTTCTAATAAGCTGGGGGCCGGGGCCGATTTTCTCCCTTTCGTGTGGGTAGTGTCCGGCTTGTAAGAGGAAACTCTGGTTTCTTCGCTCATAGATTACCTTCCAGTTGTCCCCGTACGTGGAGGGATTCAGGAGTTGATCTAGGTCGGCTTCAAGATAATCCAAATGAATATTGGGGTGAAAACGCAGCAACATCCACTGCATGCCACTTACCCGCTCGGGGAAGGGGACGGCGTTGCGCGAATCGAAGGGTTCGACCATGCCATGATAGGTGATGTTGATGAAATCTTCCGTAGTATAGACAGCGATCCGGTCCGCGTTTTTCCCCGTAAACGCAGCCTCGACCTTACCACACCCAACCAGCAGGTACCGCCGTCCACTCTTGATAATTCGGATGTCCTCTATGCCATAGGTAAAGTCCTGGTGATCAGCCCCATCGCCGCGGATTACTCCATTCTGGAATCTGCTAAAATGGACGCCATCCTCGCTCACCAGGGGCCATACCTCGGAAATATAGTTCTCCAGGCACCTGCGCTCGATCCCGAGCCTTTCATCGAAGACCGTGCCCTCATGATAGCCTTGGTGGCATCTCGGCATCAGGACGACTTTGTCCTGGAACACTTCAGCCCCACCGTTGAAGACGGCTCCAATCTTGAGCTCGCCGTTCTCGTGCCAGGTAAGACCGAGGTCTTGAGGCTTCACGATGGGGTTGTTCTCGAAGGAGTCCATCTTGAAAGCGCTTTCTCCAGAATCAAGGAAGATAACCTTCCCATCACCCAGTTTTTGAACGGTACGATCCAATTCTGAAGTCATCTGCCGCTCCCTTTCCGGGTTCTCATTAACTCTTCAAAGAGCCGAAGGAACGTTTGGGCGATCCTTCCGGCCTTATGGTCTTTCAGAATATCCTCTACCGTGCCAACGTTGAACTTACCCTGAAAAAGGTCGGCGAGCTTTGCCTTCATGTCCACAAAATCCCGATACTTTGTGATTTCGTCTCCGTGGAGTTCCACATAGTTTGACTCGTGAAACAGGATAGGGCACCCGGAACCCAGGGCTTGGCAGACTGAACTGGACACGACTGCATAGTACTTTTGGGACGACTCCCTGTGGATCAACAACGTATCCGAAGCATGGAGGTAAGTATAAAGTTCGCCTATGAGTATGGGCTTTATCCGAAGGTCTATATAGTCGTACCTATTTTTCGCTTCGCGCAGCTCACTGATGTCGCTCTCCGGATTTGCGATGATTACGTACCTTAAAGGATATTCCTCGGCCAGGTCTTTCAGCGCAGGCAGATGGGATTTCTCTCAACAATGGGATAGACAATCATTCGGATCCCAATCCCCCCAATGCATAGCATATTTGAAGCACAAATAGCCAGGGGAGTCAAAGATTATCGGTGAGCTATTGTGTCTTGGTTTATACGGTTCGATATCGGAGTGGATTTCGCGCCCGAATTCTTTGATGGTGGGGATCCTGAATTGAGGGACTGGAGGACAGCGTATGAGCAGCGTGTCGTTGTGGAGGTAACGGACGTATAGGGGACCAAGCAAAAAGATTTTGTTGCATAGAATGCTCTGGCCTGCTATCAGCATATTTTGTACCAATAGTCTATCAACCCAAAACGAATTCAAATTATTCACCCAGGAGGGGGATCATGCCAGAATATGAGATCTACGCATTGAAGTTCGCAGGGCCTTTTACAAGTTCCGGCGCCTTCCTCATGTGGCTACGGGACTGGGAAAAGGTAGAAAAGAGAAACTACTATATCTGGTGCATTAAAGGGGCCGGAGAAACGGTTGTCGTTGATGCTGGCGTATCGCCTGACCTGGCAAGAGAAAGAAACCTTGCGGGATACATCAGCCCCGCCGAGGTCCTTTCCCAAATCGATGTGAAGGCCGATGAGGTCCGAAGCGTCATACTTACCCATTTCCACTGGGACCATTCCAGCGGCGTAAGCCTCTTTCCGGAGGCCACGTTTTACATTCAGGAACGAGAGTATCACTTCTGGCTGAAAGATCCGGTGGCAACTCGTGCTCCTTTCAAGCGTTTATCCGATGAAACCGCCAAAGCTTATCTAGCCTCCCTCGAGGGAACCGATCGACTTGCGCTCGTCAAAGGCGATCAGGAAATTTCCCCCGGCATTGAATGTCTCTTGGCGCCTGGACATAGCGTAGGTCAACAGGCTGTGGCCGTGAATACGGCCAACGGTACTGCAATTATCGGTTCAGACTGTGCCCATCTTTTCCGGAATTACCAGGAGGATTGGCCCAGCGCCCTCATCGTCGATCTGGTGGCATGGATGAAGACATATGACAAGCTGAGGGCAAGGGCCTCTTCCGGTGACCTGCTTTTCCCGGGCCATGACAGGATCATGTCCGAAAAATACCCTGAGGTGGCGGAAGGCGTGACCCGGCTCGTATAGGGAGCTCCTTACGACGAGGTGCGCTCATTTCAAAGATATCTTGTTACAGGAGGTCCTGCTTCAGACGGCATTCTATTGCGGCTTTCCAGGTGCTATTGGTAGCTTCCGAACCGCGAGGGAGGTCTTTGCCGAACTCGGGAGGGGGGCCAACGAACCGCAAATAGAGCAATTTTGTCGCCACCCGGAGCACATGTTAGCTCCGTGGCCGACGAGGCGAGGTTATCATGACAAAGAGACTCGGATTCATTGGTATTGGGAATATGGGCCTCCCCATGGCGCTTCGTTTGATTGATCGGGGCATTGGCCTAACCGTCTTTGATATCCGTGAGGATGCTGTTCATCCTCTGGTGACGCGCGGTGCCCGAGCAGTGAGCTCACCCGCGGAGATGGCCTCTGAAGTTCAGACGGTTTTGGTCTGCCTGCCAACCCCTGATGTCGTCGGTGAAGTAGCCCTAGGTCCACATGGCATCGCGGAGGGATCTGCCGTGAGAGCATACGTGGACCTATCGACAACGGGACTCAAGGTAGCCGAACTGGTGGCGAACGGGCTTGGAGAAAAGGGAATTTCAGTTCTTGATGCACCGGTTAGCGGAGGCGTTTTGGGGGCGGAGAAGGGGACGCTGACGGTTATGGCCTCGGGGTCAATGTCGGTATTCGAGCGGGTTAAGCCCATTCTTGAGGTTATCGGGAAGAACGTAATCTACGTAGGACAAAAGCCTGGTTTGGGTCAGATGATGAAGTTGGTTAATAACTTGCTGTCGGCAACCGCGATGGCGGCTTCATCGGAGGCGTTCGTGTTGGGTACAAAGGCCGGCCTGGACCCTGACATCATGCTCAAGGTTATCAATACAAGTACTGGCCGCAACACCGCGACGGAGGATAAATTCCCGAAGTCGATCCTTCCGAGAACCTTTGACTATGGTTTTAAGACCGAGCTTATGTATAAGGACGTCAAACTCTGCCTCGAACAGGCGGAAACACTGGGAGTTCCCATGTGGGTGGGAAATGCCGTTCGTCAACTCTGGGGATACGCTATGGACCAGGGTGGTGGGCCTCGTGATTTTACGACAATTATCCAATACATCGAGTCCTGGGCCGGCGTTGAAGTTCGCAGATCTCGCTAGAGGAGTCTGAGGAATGCTCCCCAATAGGTGCTGCTTTTCTCGTTGTGGTAGCTGTTAGATTCATGATAACGTTTGAGCTTACCGCTGGACC
>DAOVIU010000065.1 GCA_030673585.1 Pseudomonadota bacterium
CCGTCCGTATAATAGAGGTAAATACCTTGTCCATGGCTGACGGTGGGATAGAATTTCCCCAGGTTCCGGTAAAAGACGTGGTCTTGGTTGGGCCCTCTTTCCATTGCCTTCTTCCTCCTGCCTTTTCCACATCTTTTCATTATCAAAACCTTGGGTTGTTGTCAATACATGTTTATATATTTCCGGCGTTGTTTAGGCGAAGCAATGTGTTACATTGGCTGCAACGGAAAAGTATCTCCTCGGGTTAGGGTGAACATTGTGGGGGCGAGGGTGCGTAAACCCAGTTATAAGGATTGGGGCAGCGCGGGCCCCGCGTTTTTATCTCCTGACGGCTCGTATGGGCTCTGCGAGCTGATTGACTGTTGCTGGGTGATCTTCTTCTTGCGTCAAGAAGCCCACCATGTTCCATCTAGAAGTTGTTCTTTGGCATTATATATTCTTTTGGTTTGCTTTCCCCCTATATTATGGTAAGATGCAAGCCGGGGTGGGGGGAATGGGGCTTTTCCCGCAGTATAAGCTGGTGGTTTTCGATCTCGATGGAACCCTGACTTCGGAGAGATCCATTTGGGAATACATCCATATACAGTTGGGGAAGTGGTATGGTTATGCCGAGGAGTACCAAAGGCAATTTCTCCAGGGGGAGATCTCCTACAGGCGGTTCTGCGAACTGGATGCGCACGTGTGGAAGGGGATGAGGGTCGATCAATTACGAGATATCGTCCGAGGCGTCTCCTTCAATCCGGGGGCGGATGAGCTGACTTCCCTGCTGAAGCAATTGGGGCTGAGACTGACCCTTGTCTCCTCGGGCCTAAGCCTGCTGTCCGAATGGGTCCAGGAGAAATACGGGTTCGATTATGGGGTGTCCAATCAACTCCTCCACGAGGATGGTATCCTGACCGGGGAGGTAGAGATCAAGGTCCATTACGATCAAAAGGCCGAATGGGTCCGCACGATAATGGACACCTTCCAGGTCCGAAGAGATGAGATCCTCGCCATAGGGGATAGCACGGGGGATGTGGAGATGTTTGAGATGGCGGGATTTTCCATTTCCTTCAATTCCTCCTCTCCGGGACTTGACCGGATTGCCGATCTGGTGATAATAGGTAATGACCTCTCCGAGGTTATTACCACGCTGCCCGCAATGATACCCCATAAGATCGGGGATTGATTGCAACGACGATTTCTTCTTGATATGGAAGGTATCGCATTTTATGCTAAAGTATTGCTGGTGGTGGGCCTGGGAGACGTTATCGTGGGGGCAACCTTGGAGATGGTGTAACGAGGGCCCGTATTTTGGCAACCAAAGGAGGTGATCAGGAGAAGGAGGCGGGAAGATTGCGGAATTAGGCATAGGGTTTTGACAGGTGAGTCAACCGAATATGGGGTGAGCGATGAAAGAGCTAGTCGAGAAGATGGTACAGTACCTCGTCGATGAACCAGATAAGGTTGAGGTGAAGGAGATCGATGGGGACCAAGCCAACATTTTGGAGATTAGGGTTTCGAAGCAGGACATAGGCAGGGTATTGGGGAAGCAGGGGACCAATATCAACGCCCTGAGGACCATCGTTTCAGCGGTCGGGGGCAAAAGGAAAAAACGTTACTTTGTGGAATTAATCGACGATAAGCCCGACGAAAGGAGGCGGGATTTTTAGGTATGAGGCCAAGTAAGACATCGAGGATTCCTTAAAAGAACGGCGGGGATTAGGGAGCGCAGTTCGGTTCCCCATCACCTTTTTGTGCATGGGATTTCATGGCTCGACCCCCATGTGCGGCCGTGATACCTTTTCCATTTCAATCCCCCAGCGGGAGAACTCGAAGGGATCTAAGGTAGATTCGAATTTATACGCGAAGGGGATTTCCCCTGGGAATGATAAACTGGCACGGGAGAGTTAGGTCCTTCCCAGGATGGAACGGGCAATGATGAGTTTCTCGATCTCCTTTGTGCCCTCATAGATTTCCACGATCTTTGCATCCCGGTAAAACCGCTCGATGTCATAATCCCCCATATACCCATATCCGCCATGAAGCTGTAGGGCTTCATCGGCAACCCTCACCGCCATTTCCCCGGAATACCATTTCGCCATGGAGATGAGTTTGGAGTCCGGTTTTCCTCGATCCAACATCCATGTCGCCTTGTAGTAGAGATTTCTCGCCGCCTCGATTCGGGTGGCCATTTCCGCTATCTTAAATCGGGTGGCTTGAAAAGAGGCCAACGGTTTTCCAAATTGACGTCTTTCCCTCACGTGTTGGATAGCCTTTTCCATTGCTCCTTGGGCAAGGCCTACGGCTTGGGCACAGGTAGACGGCCTCGTATGGTCGAGAAAGACCATGGACTGATGGAATCCATTTCCCTCCTTCCCCACCAGGTTTTTCCTTGGAACGTGGACATCGGTGAAGGTCAGCTCCGCCGTATCGGAAGCCCTGATTCCCAGCTTATTCTTGAGGGGGGTTGCTTCAAAGCCCTCGCGATCCGTTTCCACGGTGATGACGCTGTGGCGTTGGTGTCGCGATTTGGCCTCTGGGTTCGTCAGGCAGAGGACCTGGATAAAGTGTGCTACGGTGCCATTGGTGGTAAAAGTCTTGGTACCATTGATGATGTACTCCCCTTCCACTGGAACAGCCCTGGTTATGACCGAGGCGACGTCGCTGCCGGCATCAGGCTCCGTAATTGCCGCCCCCGTAATTGCCTCCCCCTTTACCAGTGACGGAAGGAAGGCCTTCTTCTGTTTCTCCATCCCGAAGAGTTGAATCATTTCGGATCCGAAGCTTGCTGCCAGGATGGAGAGGCCTATGCCTGGATCCACCATCCAGAATTCCTCATAGATGAGACAGTGTTCAAGGAGACCTAATCCCGGTCCGCCGTACTCTTCCTTGATGAAGACGCCGACGAATCCCAATTGGCTGGCCTTTTTCCATAGGTGTCGGGGAAATTCCTCCTTTCGGTCGCACTCTTGGGCGATTTGGGGAAATTCGCCTTCCGCGAACTCCCGGGCCGCCCTGATTATGTCCTTCTGTTCCTCGGTTAATTCGAAATCCATAGCCTCCTCCTGAATACTGAATTCGGCCTATCCCAGAGTGGCCATGCGAGGATCAGCCCCGCGATCCCCGTAATCCGATTGCACATATGCGAAAAGGTCAACCATGGCCCTTTTCCAAAGAAAGGTCTATTCAATCAAAGGGAGTATTCCGTAGGGTGAAAAAAACCGTTCTGAATGTGCTAACCTGAGGGAGGTGGGGAGACGTTTGCGCGAACCTTAGTCCTCCTTTTTATCCCCTTTATCGATAGTCTTGAGGAAGGCCTCAATGGTTACGACGTTATTCCCGGACTTCGATTTTTCCGGATGTCTGGATCGATACATGGATTCCACCTGTTTCACATAGCTCTTCAAATCCGGTTTCTCCTCCACGGCCTTTTGTAACTCTTCATCGAGGAGCTTGGCCTCTGCCCGCAATCCCCTGAGGTCCACTTCAAAGGGAACGAGCTTTGAAAGTAACTCGAGTATCCGCACGGAATCCCATGGAGAGCTCGTTTTGATGTAAGGGGGAACACGGCCCCAGAGCATGAATGAACCGATCCCATCGGTTTTGGCACGTTCTTGGAGGAGGGAGACGAAGCTTCCGGGGCCTGCATAATCGATCATTTCGACATCATGCGCCAGAAGTTCCTCTAAGAGATCGTGGCTACCGGCTACCACGGATATCTTTCGAGGAATTGTATGGACAACCTGATCATAGAAACCCCCAACGGTGATCAATCGTTCGACACCAAAGCGGCCCGCAAGCTCGACGAGTAGATCGGTAAAGGCTTTCCACCGGAGATGGGGCTCATGTCCGATGAAAAGGATGAGATCGGGCGATGACTTCCTATTTTTCCAGTAAAAGAACTCATTCTTGGGATAATCAACCTGGCGAATCAGGCCGTCCTCAACCACCACCCTGGGCCTGAAGTCCTTGAATTGGTGAAATCCATCCGAAAGGATCTCCGCGAATTTCCGTGCCCTGAGGGTTTGCTTGAGGTAGGTCACTGATCCACTCGAGACCTTTCCCGCGTCAATCCATCCTTCATAGCCCCCGATCAGCCAGGGCCGAGAGAGCTGAGGAGTTTCATGGATGATAAGCTCGGTTTCCATTCATTTCCTCCAACGGGGAAATGCTGCTCGCGCGGCTATTTTCCCTTAAAGGTGGGTTTTCTCTTTTCCAGGAACGCCATGGCCCCTTCATTCTTATCTTCCGTGTCGAACAGTTCGCTGAAATACCGGGTTTCTACTTTCAAGCCCTCTCGCAAGGGTAGAACCACCCCCTCATTGATGGCTCTTTTCGCGGCCTTGACGGCTAGTGGCCCCTTCTCGAGGATTTTTGTCGCCAGTTGTTTCGCCTCACCCAACAGGTCCTCCTTTTTTACCACTCTATCAACCAGACCTATTCTCATTGCCTCCGTTGCATCGATCATTTCACCTGTGTATATGAGTTCCTTGGCCTTCCCGGTAGCGATCAACCGAGCCATCCTCTGAGTTCCCCCGTAACCGGGGATAATGGCCAGGCCGATTTCCGGCTGGCCGAACTTGGCATCTTCCGAGGCAACTCTGATATCGCAGGCCATTGCCAACTCACATCCCCCTCCAAGGGCGAATCCCTGTATGGCAGCAATAACGGGGCCCTTAAAGTCCTCAATCCGGTTGAATACCTCCTGCCCCGTGGCGGAGAACTTTTCCGCCACGCCCTTATCCATGGCCGGGAACTGTTTGATATCAGCACCCGCAACGAAGGCCCTCTCTCCTCCCCCCCGTAAAATGATGATGAGGACATCTTCGTTTTCCTCCAGTTCCTCGAAGACGGCCTTCAGTTCCTCCATAAGGGCATGATTGAGGGCGTTAAGGGGGGGATTGTCGATGGTAACCCACACCAATTTTCCCTCAACGGTATAGTTGACAAATCGTCGATTGCCATCCGTTTTCACCTCTTCCCCCATTTCTCCCTCTCCTGGTCTCAACGGAATTCAACAGCCTATCCCTCAAGATATTTGCTTATTCCGCACACTGTCAAGAGATATATATCCAAAATCGGTGAAAAAAGTAGCTATCAGAAAAATTTTTCGACCATCTCAAAGTAGACTGCATAACCACATGACTGCAGCACTACAACACTGCATCATTTAATTCGGCTGGGGCCGGAGGCTATTGAACCGGAATATCTTCCCCCTTTACGCCCCTCGGCCATTCGATCTCCAAAATTCCTCCCCCGGTAGCAAGTATTCCTCATGGTTCTCCTCGGGCCTTACCGTTCGCTCGTTATAGTTTACTCATTCCCCATGAAAAGACAATCCCCTCCTCCCCGTGATTCGATGATTCCCTAAGAATCCCTTTCTCAGGGAAAAGCGGAAGAATCCCTTGAATTTTGGCTGCCGTTGTAAGTAGATTATGGAAGATTGCATAACAAAGCGATGGGGTGTCTTCCCTAGGGGGTGGAAGAGCATTGGTTGTGATGATTCTCTTCCGTGCTCCTTGTTGCTACGGGGTAAAGAATAATTCAGAGGGGATTTGGTATGAAGCATTATATCATTATAGGGAATGGGGTGGCCGGAACCGCTGCGGCCGATAAGATTCGGAAAAACGATAGGGATGGGAGGATCGATATCTTCACCGATGAACCGTTACCCCACTACACTCGCATCAGGCTCCCCGAGTTCCTTGCGGGAGCTGCCGAGGAAAAGGACCTCGTCCTTCACGGGCAATCCTGGTATGAGAAGAGGAAGATCGAGCTCCATCTCGAGGAGCCCGTAGAGAGAATTGAAGTTGATAAACGGGAGGTTCGAACTGCCAAGGGAAACCGATACGGCTACGATCGACTGCTGTTGGCCACGGGGGGCCATTCCTTTATCCCTCCCATTCAGGGGGTGGAGAGGGAAGGGGTTTTTGCCCTCCGATCCATCGGGGATGCCCGGAGGATAAAGGAGTATGCGAAGAAGGCCACCCAGGTGATTCTCATCGGCGGGGGACTCTTGGGCCTGGAGGCCGGGAATGGACTGAGAAGGTCCGGGCTCAAGGTGACGGTGGTGGAATTTTTCCCCAGATTGCTCCCTCGGCAGATGGACGTGCCGGGGGCTGAATTGTTGAAACGCCAGATGGAGGAAATGGGGTTTACCTTCTACCTGGGGGCGAAATCGAAGGAAATAGTGGGGCGGACAAAGGTTGAGGGCCTTGTCTTGGAGGACGGCACCCACATTTCCTCTGACATGATCCTCATTTCCGCAGGTGTTCGGCCCAACCTGGAGCTAGCGCAGGCACTGGGCTTGGAAATCGACAAGGGCGTGATTGTCAACGACCGCATGGAGACGGGGATTACCTCTATCTATGCAGCTGGGGATTTGGTTGAACACCGTGGACGATTCTACGGGATATGGCCCGCCGCGGAGAGACAGGGGGAAGTCGCCGGCATCGACATGGCGGGAGGAGAGGAATTGTATGAGGGGACGGTGATGTCCAATCGGCTGAAGGTGGTGGGAATCGATCTGGTCTC
>DAOVIU010000184.1 GCA_030673585.1 Pseudomonadota bacterium
GAAAAGGATGCAACAGGGGCATCGTCCATCAATAACAAAATCGTAATTTTTTGTCGATCGCATGAGCAAAATTGGTTTGAGGTGATCCCCATAAGCATGGGGATTGTGCAAAAAATGTCCTATCTATGAAAAAAGGTTAGATAGAACACCGCGATACCATGGGATTCAATGGCGGATAGGGCTTGCAGGAGGATGATCTCTTTTTGTTTTCCATTTTCATTTTTCCCTGTTTTTTCAATCTATTATGGAATTTAATCTCCAAGAAATATGAGGTTTTTACGCCCCATACATCCGGTTTTTTGGTACGGGTTTTGCTACCATTTGGTTCCCATTGGAGAGGGGGATTGATACGTATTGAGCTCCGTTGAGCCCTCATGGGGAATCGTAGCCAGGGGGCTTCCTGAGCGAAATTAATCAAAATAGTTCTTGACATTTTCATTTCTTTTTGGTAATTGACGACTTTAGGCATTAGTTTGGTAGGTGAAAGGGGGTAATACTTGGCAGGGGATTTCTATAATATCCTGATTTTCTCCAAGAAGGCTTCCGCGATCAAGAGATATAGATTACCCCGGCCCTTGGCCAAACTGATCCTTTTCCTCATTCCCATCTTCTTCATCCTCCTCGGATATTTCAGCTTTGATTATGTAATTATGCGGCAGAATGTCACGGAGCTGGACCGACTGCGGGAGGAAACTCAGCTTCAGCGATCCCAGACGCATTTTTTCTCCGAAAAGATCAGTAATCTGGAGAAGAAGATCGCGGGGATGAGGGAATTTGATAGAAGGCTGAGGCTCCTGGCCAACCTCGAGGGTTCCGAGGAGAGCACCAGAAGATTCTTTGGAGTCGGGGGACCTTCGCCCGAGGATATCCGAGAGACCTTGCTCCTCCAGAGGAATGAGGAGGAGTTGATGAAACAGATGAGGCACGACCTGGAACGGTTGGATGAGGAGGCTACCGCGGAGGGAAGTAGCCTCAGGGAATTGGAAAGCCTCCTACAAAACAAGCGGTCTCAGTTGACCCATACCCCATCCATTTGGCCGACACGGGGGTGGTTTACCTCCGGTTTTGGGTATCGGATCTCGCCCTTTACGGGGCTACGACAGATGCATGAGGGGATCGATATATCAAACCGAATCGGCACGCCCGTCGTTGCTCCTGCGGACGGGTTGGTTACCAATATCGGCAGGGAGTGGGGCTTTGGCAAGATTTTGGTTATGAGCCACGGATTCGGGTTTACTACCCGTTACGGGCACCTGCACAGGATAGAGGTTAAGATTGGCCAAAAGGTGAAGAGGGGACAGAAGGTCGCGGAGATTGGGAGTACGGGAAGGTCCACGGGCCCCCATCTCCACTATGAGGTGAAGCTGAACGGGGTTCCCGTAAACCCCATGAAATATGTTCTAAATTAACGCAGTCGTAAGAAGGCCGTTGTTTTTCCGGAATATCCCGATAGGAGAGAAGATCTATCGGGTATTTTTTTGTCTTGCCAAGGTCGAAGACGGACAAGCCGATGAATAGCTTGAATTCTTCACCGCCAGGCTGTAAAATAGCCTGAAAAGGAGAGGGCTTATCACACTGGGGGCTCCAATGATAGGGTCTATCGTCAAAAAGACCGCCGTTAAGATCTTGGGGACGAAAAACGAGAGGGAACTGAACCGCCTCCAACCCACGGTAGAGCGCATCAATCGCTTGGAACTCGAGTTTCAGAAGCTGAGCAATGACGATTTGAGGTCGAAGACGGCCCATTTCAAGGAACGGCTTGATCGGGGTGAGGATTTGAATAGCGTGCTCCCGGAGGCCTTTGCCGCCGTCAGGGAGGCATCCAAGAGGACGCTAGGAGAGCGCCACTTCGATGTTCAACTGATGGGGGGAATTGTCCTCCACGAGGGAAAGATCGCCGAGATGGCCACGGGGGAGGGGAAAACCCTTGTGGCGACGCTGCCCGCCTATCTGAACGCCCTGACCGGTAAGGGAGTCCATATTATCACGGTGAACGACTATTTGGCCAAGCGGGACCGGGATTGGATGGGGGCGATTTACCAATTCCTGGGCTTGTCCGTGGGGGTCATCGTTCATGAAATGGATGATCTTGATCGGCAGAACGCGTATCGGAGTGATATCACTTACGGGACCAACAACGAGTTTGGGTTCGACTACCTTAGGGATAACATGAAATTCAGCTTGGATGAATGTGTGCAGCGGAAGCTCCACTACGGCATCGTGGATGAGGTAGACAGTATCCTCATCGATGAGGCGAGAACCCCCCTCATTATATCGGGACCGGTGGAGCATTCGACCCACAAATTCCACGAGTTCAGGGGTCCCGTTGAGAGGCTCTTTCAAAGCCAGACGAGGGTGATTAATCGGGCTCTAGGCGAGGCCGAGGGACTGCTCCAGGAGGGGAATGATTACGAGGCGGGAATCAAATTGCTTCAGGCCAAGAGAGGGTTCCCTAAGAATAAGCGGCTTTTGAGGGTTCTCGAGGATGGGAAAAACAGGAAGCTGGTGGAGAGGGTGGAGTTGGATTTCTTCAGGGAGAAGAATTGGGATCTCCTCGACCAGGACCTCTATTTCATGATCGAAGAAAAATCGAACGTAGTGGATTTAACCGAAAGGGGGAGAAAGGCCCTGTCGCCTCAAGATCCCAATTTCTTCGTGCTCCCGGACTTGAGCTCGATAGATGCCGACCCAGACTTGGGCCCTCAAGAGAGGGCGGAGTTGAGGATGAAACTGGAGGTGGAATACTCCGAGAAGACGGAGAAAATCCACAACGTGTCCCAATTATTGAAGGCGTATTCCGTCTTCGAAAGGGATGTGGAGTATGTGGTGAGCAATGGGCAGGTCATCATCGTCGATGAATTCACGGGGAGGCTCATGCCCGGACGGCGGTATAGTGACGGACTCCACCAAGCCTTGGAGGCGAAGGAAGGGGTGACCATCGAGAGGGAGAATCAAACCCTGGCCACCGTCACCTTCCAGAACTATTTTCGGATGTACGAAAAGCTTGCGGGGATGACGGGGACCGCTTATACCGAGGAGATGGAATTCCATAAGATTTACGGTTTGGAGGTCGTGGTCGCCCCCACCAACATGCCCTTGATCAGAACGGAATATCCCGATGTTATCTACAAATCCGAGAGGGAGAAGTTCAACGCCGTAGTCAGGGAAATCTCGCAATTACACGAGGAGGGCCACCCGGTTCTGGTTGGAACCGTTTCCGTTGAGAAATCGGAGAGGTTGAGTCGCCTGTTGAAACGGAACGGGATTAAACACCACGTCCTCAACGCCAAGAATCATGAGCGGGAGGCAGAAATCATCGCCCAGGCGGGGGGCAAGGGAGCTGTTACCATATCGACCAATATGGCCGGGAGGGGAACGGATATCCTCCTGGGGGGGAATCCGAAATTCTTGTCGAAGACCATGACGGATGATGGGGCATCGGAGGAAGAGAATCGGAAGGCCAACGAAAAAGCTCGCGCCATCGCGGCCAGGGAGAAGGAAGAGGTCTTGGCCCACGGGGGACTGCATGTCATCGGCACCGAACGGCACGAGGCGAGACGCATTGATAATCAATTGAGGGGTAGGGCCGGCAGACAGGGAGATCCTGGGTCGTCGAGATTTTACCTTTCCCTGGAGGATGATTTGATGCGTTTATTCGGGTCCGAGCGGATATCCACAGTGATGACCAAATTGGGGATTGAGGAGGATCAGCCCATCGAGCATGGCCTGATCACAAAGGCGATAGAGAACGCTCAACGGAGGGTGGAGGGGCATAATTTCGATATCAGGAAGCACCTGTTGGAATACGATGATGTGATGAATCGGCAGAGGGAGGAGATCTACCGGCGGAGGGGGGAGGTCCTGGGCAATGAGGAGGTGAGGGATCGGGTTATGGAGATGGCGGAGGAACTGGTGGAGGAGATCCTGGATACCTATACCGACAGGAAGACCTACCCAGAGGAGTGGGACCTGAGGGGGCTCCAGGAAGAGCTGATCAGGAATTACTCGATCCGTTTCGATATGGAAAGGGAAAAGTTCGACGGCTTGGATCAAGACAGGTTGAGGGAACAGATCCTCGATGGAGTACGAGAGGCCTATGCGCGGAAGGAGGAGGAGCTCGGGGGGGAGATCCTGCGCCATCTGGAGAAGGTCATTCTGTTACAATCCATCGATACCCATTGGAGGGAACACCTTCTCAACATCGATTATATGAAAGAGGGGATTGGGCTCCGCGGATACGGCCAGAAGAATCCCTTGACGGAGTTCAGGATAGAGGGGTCCGAGATGTTTTTGGACATGTTGGCCGAGATCAGAGAGGATACGATTCGTCAGATGTTTGCTATACGACTTGCGGCGGAAAGGGAGGCGGGAGATTGGAGGAGGGAAAGGCCGCAACGGCTCATCCTCACTCGGGGGGAGATGTCATCGCCTCCCCCTGAGGGTGAGATGCCGATGGCCCAGGAGACCCCCATGGAAACCCCTATGGCAATGCCTGAGGCCGAGGGGGGAAAGGTGGTAACGTTCAAGAGGGAGGGAAGGAAGATCGGCCGGA
>DAOVIU010000086.1 GCA_030673585.1 Pseudomonadota bacterium
CCGTATGCCTCAACCCCCCCCGCTTTCTTAGATAGGGGAATGAAAAGGATTCCCGAAAGGGGGATACTGTCCGTTACCGTCCCCGGAGCGTTGGACGGATGGGTTACCCTTTTGGAGAGATATGGATCCGTGGCATTTTCCAGATTGCTGGAGCCGGCTATCACGTATGCCGAGGAGGGTTTTCCCGTTACGGAAATCATCAGCGGGGAATGGAGGACTGCCATCCGGGAGCTGACGGATTTCCCCGGCCTCCTGGAACACTATTCCATGGACGGCCATGGACCGAATCCCGGGCAGGTATGGAGGAACCCAAATCTCGCGAGAACTTTTAAGGCAATAGGCTTACATGGAAAGGCTGCATTTTATGAAGGGGAGATTGCCAAGGCCATCGTCAATTGTTCCGAGGCATGCGGTGGATTATTGGAGGAAAGGGATTTAAAGGATCATGCCTCTTCCTGGGTCGATCCCATCTCCACAACCTATAGAGGATACACCCTGTGCGAACTCCCACCCAATGGGCAGGGGTTGGTTGCCATACAAATGCTCAACATCATGGAGGGGTACGATATCCAATCCATGGGTCCCAATTCGCCGGATTACCTCCACCTTTTGGTCGAGGCCAAGAAATTGGCCTTTGCCGACCGTGACCGGTATGTCTCGGATCCGGAATTCGGGGATATACCGGTGGAGAAGCTGATCTCTGAGGAATACGCCGAAGCCCAAAGGGGGAGGATTACCATGAATAGGGCATCCCCCGGGGTGGATCACGGCTCAGGGATGGGTTCAGATACCACCTATGTGTGTGTCATGGACAAAGGGGGGAACATGGTCTCCTTTATCAACAGCATTTTCCAGAACTTCGGCTCGGCAGTGGTAGCAGGGGATACGGGAATTATCTTGCAGAACCGTGGAACCGCCTTTTCCCTTGATGAAAAGCACTTAAATCGGCTGGAACCCCATAAAAGGCCCCTGCATACCATCATCCCCGGAATGATGTTCAAGGGGGAGAAACCCTTTATGACCTTCGGGGTCATGGGGGCGGATATGCAGCCCCAGGGTCATGTCCAGGTGTTGATCAATCTCGTCGACTTCGGCATGAACATCCAGGATGCCTTGGAAGCACCCCGGATACGCCATCTGGAGGGGATGGAGATCATCCTGGAAGACCCCCTGAAGAGCCAAGTATCGAACGAATTGGAAAGGAGGGGGCACAGAATCCTCGAAGATGATTTCCAAACTAACCAATTCGGGGGAGGGCAGGGGATTATCGTCGACCCAGATAGCGGAGTCCTGCTGGGTGGATCGGACCCCAGAAAGGATGGGTGCGCCCTCGGGTATTGATGAAGTTCTGATAGGCGTGTTTTGTTTTATCAGGCCCAATAATTTCTACTGCCTTTTGAACGGGAAGAAATGCCCTTGATGAGGGGAGAGGTTGGCTCTGGACGTTTCTATTACGGCTGGGTAATCGTAGGAGTTGCCCTGGTCTCCATGGCCTTTTGGTTTGGCATCCGAACCGCCTTTTCGGTCTTCTATGTGGCCCTGCTGGAGGATTTTCCCTGGAGCCGAGGGGAGGCCGCGGGTGTCCAATCCATGGCTCTTATCACTTATACCATCACGGCCCCCCTCGTGGGTGGGCTGATTGATCGTTTCGGCCCCCGCCGGATCATCGTCCCGGGGATTTTGCTCCTGGCCTTGGGGCTGATCCTCTGTGCCTCCATAAAAACCCTGCTTCAATTCTACCTCCTTTACGGCGTACTCGGGGGTATTGGTATCACCTGCATCGCGGTTCTTCCTTATTCGGCCATTCTGGCCCATTGGTTTGAAAAAAAAAGGGGAATAGCCAGCGGCCTTGCCCTGTCCGGGATGGGTCTGGGGATTTTCGTTCTCGTTCCCTTGTCCCAGCACTTCATCTCCTTGTGGGGATGGCGTCTTGCCTTTGTGGCGCTGGGAGTACTCGTCCTGGTCTTCTTGCTCCCCCTGAACACCCTGTTTCTGCGGCATAAACCCGAGCAGCTCGGCCTTTCCCCCGACGGGGCTGGAGAACGTGGATCATCCAAGGGGCAGCGACTTGAGGTGATCGACCGCGACTGGTCTGAGACGGACTGGACCCTGAAAAGGGCCTCGAGGACCGGGAGGTTTTGGGCCCTCATCCTTTTCCCATTTTTCGTTGGTATCGCCATATATATTGTCATCGTCCACGGCGTGCGGTTTCTGGTCGATCAAGGGATCGACAGGATGACGGCGGCCTTCGTCTTGGCCTTGGTGGGAATTGTTTCCTCGGTATTCCGAGTCCTCTGGGGATGGCTTTCCGATCGCATTGGACGGGAGAAGACCTACACCCTTGGGGGGATATGTATCTGCGTGGGATTATGTTCGCTTATTTTGCTGGAAGTCCTGGGAGAGAGGCGGTTTGTTTATCCCTTTATCATCTTTTTCAGTGCAGGCTGGGGGGCAACGACTCCCATGTTCATGTCCGTATCCGCTGACCTCTTTCAGGGAAGGGGTTTTGGCCTTATCTACGGCACCCTTGAGGGGGTTATAGGGATCGGTGGCGCCTTGGGGGCGTGGGTGGCTGGATTTATCTTCGATAAGACTCAGAGCTACCAAATGGCCTTCGTCCTTGCCACCTCGCTCAGCATATTATCCTGTTTCTTTGTCTGGTTGGCCGCTCCTCGCAAGGTGCGCCGTATAGGGAAATGAAGGTTATGGGAAAAACTAGGGGGCGAGCCCAACGCTGGATGGTCGGTTATAAACGGGTTGATGACGAAGATGATGGTCGCACTTACGCCTATTGTGAACCATAAATCCCGAATGGTGTTAGAAATTCCCCCGTAAGATTGGCCCCTTTTGTGCTATCGGCGCCGAAAGGGGAAAGATAACATCCCGATCAATAACTTTTACCCCTTTGACATTCTCCAAAAGGGTCTTGCCTATAACTGTCCTCGTAAGTTTTTATAAATTTTCTGCGATATCTGGAAAGCAAGTCTATTGGCCAGAATTGTATTGGAAACATCACCCAATAGACTCAGGAGAGTTCATCCAATATCTTTTGTGCCACCTTTTCCACCCTTTCGTTCAGTTCCGGTTCAAATCCCTCCCACTTTGGTCCTTTCCTGAAAGCCTCTACGAGAGAGGTATAATGTTCCTTAGGCAGTGGTTCACATTTCGGAACGGGTCGATCCTCGGGAAGTGGATTGTACCACTTGATATCCTTGGTTCTCTCTTTCAATTCTGCCTGAGCTTCTCTCAATAACTCAGGATCCCTGAACAGGTCCACAAGCGATGCGGCCATGATCTTCGCCGCCGTCAAGAGTGCCTGATGGGCAACATTGGTAATGCTCAATGCAGCAGTAGACCAATCCGGGAGTCCAAACCTTCCCAGATAGTTGACCCCAACCCTGACGAAGGGACATTTATAGGAAAAGACACTCGCATCACTGCTCGATCCCGCCATTATCGGTGGCCTGGTGCCAGGAAGAGGAGGAATCTCCATGCTGCCGAAGGGCGTATCCGAGGGGTCAAGCCCGATTTCTTTCTGAATAAGGCGTCCAAATTCAATATCTTTGGGGGTAAATTTGGGAGGTCCGATTACCTCTATATTCTTGTGCACAGCATTAGCAAAGACCCGATTCGGTACCGGTTCCCATGAGCCAGTCAGGACCTCATTCTTAACTTTCACCCCGAGTGCCAGAGCAGCAGCGTTGGCGCAGTCAAACAGTTTTTTCTGAATCATCTCATTATCTTTTCGGGTGAGTGCCCGTGAGATGTAGTTTGATTTAGCAATACCCGGTGCGCTTGATATAGCGTAATCTCCTACATACTCTTTGCTGATGATTGAAGCCATGACTGGAAAGTGAGAATTTGGGACCACGGCGTCCTTTATGAATTGAACTGCTACATCCATTAATTCAAGGGCCTGCAAAGCATTACGGGCTGCCCACGGCATTGCATTATACGCCGAAACACCTTCAAAAGTATGCGATGTATAGTTGTTAGCACGTACTAAAATC
This sequence comes from Pseudomonadota bacterium, assembly GCA_030673585.1. The sequence goes on from DAOVIU010000086.1 coordinate 4,011, forward strand.
GACAAGTACCAGTCCGCACTGGTTTCAATTGAGGGGTGCCAAACAATACAGGCGTCCAAATTCTCAAATAAGCCTTCTCTCTCCATGATATTTTTACCAATGGTAATTTTTTCAGCGGCTGTCCCAAAAACCTTGAGCGTTCCAGGGATGTTATGCTTTTCCATAACGTATTTTACTGACATGGCAGCCCCAATCACCCCGGTGCCAAGCCCGTGGTGCATATCGTAACACCCGCCCTTTCCGAGTATTACCGGATGCTTGTATGGCACGGGCATTTGGGAGCAGCCTTCCACCGCCTCGTACTCCGCGAATGTGCATAATACCGGATTTCCTTGACCGTACGTGGCAACAAAGGCCGTATCCAAACCGGCTGAACCCAATTCGACATCAAATCCGGCTTTCCTCAGTTCGTCCGATAGAAGTCTGGATGTTCGATATTCCAGCAGTGATGGTTCTGCATAGAGCCAGGCTCGATCGCTTATTTCCGTAAGCAGTGTTTCGTTGTCGTCAATCCACTGGACAGCCTCGTTTTTCTCTCCTTTGAAGGTGCTCATACTTGATCCTCCTTTTCTGGGTTCCGAATCTACCCCCGGATCGGATGTAGTAGGACCTCCCCGGGAAGAACTGGTCTCTGGACGAAGAAATATCACCCCTCTCACCAATCATAGGCTTATTTGCCAATAATAAAGATGTTGGACCTTCCGCACTCAAAACGAGACATTGAAGCTGGTGTGACGTGTGCCCTTTCCACTTGTGTTCTTTTTCACCGCCAATTATCTGGGTCGATACATAGCCTAATGGCCAGATAGGGTATGTATTTTTTCCACTTACGTCGGTTTCCCTTCCCAGCGTCTGAACAACGTATGTTCGATTCCGAAAAGGTCGAGAATTTTTCCTATGGTGTGGCTGATCACTTCGTCTAGGGTCTTCGGCTTATGGTAGAACGCCGGAACCGGGGGAAAAATGATCGCCCCCATTTGGGAAACCCGCAGCATGAGCCTCAAATGACCCGTATGAAGAGGACATTCTCGGACCACTAAAACCAGCCTTCGCCTCTCTTTCAGGGTAACATCCGCAGCCCGAATTATGAGGTTCTCAGCATATGAGTTTGCAACAGCAGACAGGCTCTTCATCGAACAGGGGATGATGACCATCCCATCGGTCTGGAACGAGCCGCTGGAAAGTGTTGCTCCCAGGTCATCAATCCCGTGAACGAAGGTGGCCATCTTCTCGATCTCAGAGGCTTTATACGGAGTTTCCAGGGAGATAGTCTCTCGTGCGGCCGAGGATATAATAAGGTGAGACTCGGCTTGTCCTTTGAGGGCTTCCAACATCCGAATCCCGTAAATCACTCCCGATGCACCGGAAATTCCGACGATTATTCGCCTCATTCTTCCTTCCCCCGAACTTTATTAATTAACTGGTCAGTAAGGGTTTCACAGATAGACTGAATGGTACCTATTCCCTCATCAGGAATATTATTCCAGTGGATCCCCGCTGAGACAACTACCACCTTGTTCAAAGCCGCTGAAATGTTCTCAGCAACTTTTTTGACGATTTCGTCCTCTTTATGCCCGAGCCGTGTCAAAACCGACGAGGTTGAACTTATCTTAGCCGGATTTTCCAAACTAGGTCTGGGAATCGATAGGGCCACGGCACCTACATGGGGTTTGGAGCCCCCCCAGATCGAGACGACGAGATCGTCTCCGACGAAAAGAACCTCCGCATGAATTCTATAAGGCCCTTCCTGGTGCGCCACTCTGAAGCGTTTCATGATAGAATTTCGGCCATGCAATGGAATTGTCCCCTGGGAATCGTTGCTATGGGCAAAATACCCTTCTCCGTCACCGGGTCAAATTCAGATCCCCAGGAACATTTCCCATGGAATGGTCACCCACCCCCATGTATTTTTGTTTAAAATCAACGGGTTATTCGGAAAATGGCACAGTATTCATATCGTAATACTCTTTTTTTGTCAATTGTTGAGCCAGTGTGCCCGGGTTGCAGTTGGGTGGGCCCTGACATCCAAAGACTCTATGCCCGGAAGTGCATTTGCTCCGGGCCTCGAAGCAGTTGGAAAGCTGCG
>DAOVIU010000106.1 GCA_030673585.1 Pseudomonadota bacterium
AAACTCACACGCCAGTTCACAAGCCAGGCATTCCGTACACCTTCCCCTCCTTGCCTCTTCGGGAGTGATGGCGAGGATTGGCTTTCCGGCATCGAATTTCAGGATCCCCGGTGCGCACGAATTCACGCAGGGTTTCTCCGTACAGGCCTCACACAGCTCATGACGAATAGAGAGCGCCCCAGTCAGCGTATCAAAATGGTAGGCAGAGGGTCCGGGTCTTTCCCCAATCTCCTTGGCCGGGGCCTTTCCCTTATAATTCCAATGCTCCACCAATTCCCGCAATCTCCCTGCACAGAAGACGGCAGAGGTATCCCTCCCATAGGCCTCCACCTTGCCCGGGAGATCCTTTGTATAGGTGTGCAGGATCTCCATGGCGAGTTCCTCCGAATTCCCCCCAATCCGAATAACGGCGGGGATACTCAGGGTAGCCTCCCTGAATGCCTTCACCAGTCCCCTGGCGGAATGAAACTGTTCTTGGCTGGCCACACCGGATCCGGATGCGAAGTATCCGTCAATGTTCTCCTGAGAGAGGATGATTTTGGCTGCCCTATACACCTCCGAAGCGGAGGGATTTCCGCTCGTATCGCAGTAATTTGCGGTCTTAAAGCCCTGGCTTAACAGTGCATCCATGGACATCATTGAGCCTCCTCCCCCAGCTCCATGGAAGCCTATATATCCGGATTGAAGTTTTATCGCCCGTTCCATCTGAAAAAAGTAGAACGTGCCTCGATGATCCTTGGCCTCCACCTGATACGCCACCTTCTCCAATGGGGTCGCCGGCCTGTCAAACTCCCGGGCTATCTCGATGCCCAATTCGGGATGCCTGAAGACAGCGTAGTCGTCGATAACAATATGGCTATCGGCCGCAACGATCTGGCCCTGCCTCGTCAACACCAACGGATTGATTTCCGCCGATCGCGCCTCATTTTTCTTCGAGACCTGGTAAAATTTGACCAAGAAAGCGCTCAGCCCTTTCTGGAGATCCCCCCGGATTTCCAATTTCCTCAGAATGTCCCTCGCTTCGTAACTTCTCAAGCCCGTGGCAATATCGATGGGGACCTTAACGACCTTCGTTGGATGTTCCCTGGCAATTACCTCTATCCCAGTTCCCCCCACGGAGCTGAATATCAAAGTGGGAAGTTTATCGATATCGTCAATGGTCATCCCGACGTAGAACTCCCTTTCGATGTCCAATTTCTCCTCAACGAGAACCTCCCTCACCGTAAATCCCTTGATATTCATCCCCAAGACCTGGCCCGCTATCTCTTCCGCTTCCGAGGGATCTTGGGCAAATTTCACCCCTCCGGCCTCGGCTCTGCCCGTCACCCATGCCTGGGCCTTTATGACCACCGGCCCAGCAATCTCCTCGGCGATCTTCCTCGCCTCCTCTTCCATTTTTGCTGTTCCCCCCTTGGGGATTGGAATTCCCCCCTTCTCCAGTAATTCCTTCCCCTGGTATTCATACAGCTTTGCCATCTCTACCTCCCCACCCCCTCATCAAGGCCGTACTACACCCGCCCGAGGACTACAGAGGCCTTCCTCGGTTCAAAGCAACAACCCGGCCTCATGCTCACGATCCGGGTGCCGCTTGCCCTCATCGGGCCAATCTTAATAAACGTTCCCAGAGCCGTGGTACTACCCCCCAACCCAAGGGGTCCCACGTTCGTCTCATTGATCAATTCCGTTACCTTCTTCTCCCAACGGTCCTGCCGGCTCAGGCTACCGTCTTTCATCGACTCCAACATGAGGGCGGTGGCCTCCACATGGGTTCTTCCGATTCCGATTGCCGGCACACACGGGGTACAACCAAGATTTTTCACCTCAGATGAGGCCCAATTCACCGCTTCCCCCAGAACCACGTCGATGCTCCTTCGATGAAAGACCCGATACGTCTTGGCCCTTATCTCCGGTCCGCCCCCCAAAAGTAGGATCGTGATCTTGAGCTTGTCCCCCACCATCGATTTAACGATCACTGGAGCAGGCGATAGCTTACCGGGATCGCTGAATAAACCCCTGGACTGCCCAACCCTCTCGACGGGGTTACCCTTTACGGCCATTGGTCTTCCGGGCATAGCTCGTAGACCCTGGATCACGCCATCAGTGACCGACGAAAGCCAACCCCTCGGCAGGCTCACCTCCGTGCCTATATCGAGGAACACGTGGGGAATCCCGGTATCATCACAGAGGGGGAACGTGTTCTTCTGGGCAATCTTGGCATTCTCGAGGATCCTCTCGAGAACCCATCGTGCGCTCTCATTCTCCTCGTTCTTAATGGCATTCCGGTAGGCCCGCAACTGATCCCGTCGAAATGTTGTTCCCGCTTTCACCAAACAGTTTTTAACCGCATCCTCTATCTTCGCTCGAGTCAGCATCCTCGATCCTTCAGCCACGCCGAACGGTTCCAAAAATGGTCTCGCCATGGGCTATGGCAATTATGGCGGGAAACCCCTTCACCTCCAGCTGATACAGCGCCTCTATCCCTTCCTCCCTGAATCCCGCCACTCGTTGCGATACTATCTTATCCGAAAAGAGGGCGGAAACGGGCGGCGTAACGGCAAAAATGGAATGGTATTTCTTCAGCTCCTCCACGGTCTCTGGACCCAGGGCCCCTTTCCCCAAATGGATCCTCACGCCCGCTTTCGACAACGCTGGGATACTTCCCTCGATCTCAACCTTGTTACTCGTGGTAGGGCCGATCCCAGCGGAACTGACCGCCGTATGGAAGATAACAGCTCCCTCCAAATTTACCCCTATCCTATCCAGGTCATGGCCCTCGATTAGCCTTACGATTTTCGGCAGTACCGCGTCCCTCCCGCAATAGATCACGCCATCGATCTCTATCTGGTCGCCGACCCTTAGCTGCTCGATCTGGTGTTCCCCAATGGGGGTCTGAACCTTAATCATGGCTTTCCCTTCGCGAGCTCCACCGCCGCCTCCCCCTTCGTGGCTTGGAATTCCTTAAATCTCTCTATGAGTTTGGCCTCATCGGCTTTTTTCAACTGCCCTATTTCCCTCGTGAATTTTCCCTCGCTGATCTCGTTCAGCCTCTCCTCCAAATGAGGGGACGGTGGAATAATATGCCTCCCATACATCCTTCTGATCAGGAGAGCGATATTGAACGGGGACAACTCAGCGGGACACCGCGCCGCGCACATCCCGCACATCACGCATTCCATGGAAAGCTCTACTACCCTTTCCAAATCCCCCCGCATCGCAGCCGCAACATACTCCATCACCTCCAATTCCATCGGGCAGGACTTGGTGCACGTATTGCACTGCAAGCACCGCATCAGTTCCGGGTAGAGTTTGGTAATATTCGAATCGTTGGCCAGGACGTTCTTGATCGTATAGATGGCTTTATGAGCCGGGACAAAGGGAAGCTGCATGAGGTGCATACCGGGCTCTAGCACCGTTTGGCATGCAAGCCCAACATTGAGCCGATAGGTGTCGTTGTTTCGATACATGGTCACGCAGGCACCGCAAACCCCTCCCCGGCACCCGCATCCCCTTTTCAGACTGTAACCGGCAAACTCCATTGCCTTCAGAATGGTCAGTCCCTGGGGAACCTCGTATTTCCTCCCCATAATGTAAATGGGGACCATTTTGATGATGTCGGGGAGTACCACTAACCCTCTCTAGTGCCCTTCGGTGTGCTGCACCGTGGTAAGGGCCTGTTCAAAACGATAGTCTGGAAGGAGCATCGGCGAGGATGTTCCCGAGGTAATTGCCGCATCCGCCAATGACTTATTATAGGCGGTGACATGTCCTAGGGATAATTTCCCAACCTTGACCCCTCTGATCTTCTGCGCCGCGTGCATCCCTGAGCGGCGGCCAAAGACGAAAATATCCACCAACGAGTTAGCACCCAAACGGTTATGACCGTGGACCCCTCCCGCCACCTCGCCGGCCGCGTAGAGATTGGGAATATCCGTCTCACCATTCACATTTGTTTGGACCCCGCCGTTTTGATAGTGTTGGGTGGGATAGATCAAAATGGGTTCATGGATGGGATCGATGCCATACTTCTTGAATCGGCTGTGGATTCCCGCAAACCTCCTCAAGAACGTCCCTTCTCCTCCCATCTGGTCAATGAGGAGGGTATCAAGCCAGATCCCCACCATTCCCGTAGGTGTCAGAATCCCCTTGCCTCTCTCCCCACATTCTCGAATAATTGCCGCGGAGAGCGCATCCCTCGTTTCGAGGCGGTCGACGAACATCTCGCCATCGACGTTCAACACCTGGGCCCCTTGGGCTCGCACGGCCTCCGACACGAGAAGGCCCAACATCTGCTCCGGCCAGGCAACTCCCGTTGGATGATACTGCACGAAATCGATGTAGAGCAGTTTCGCCCCCGCACGATAGGCCATTACCAACCCATCAGCAGTTGCTCCATAGTGATTGGACGTGGGAAATCCCTGGGGGTGCAGTCGTCCCATTCCCCCCGTGGCAAGTATGGTGGTCTTGGCCTCCACGCAGAAATATTCCTCCGTGTCGAAATTGAACAGGACGGCCCCCACGCATTGCCCCTCATCATCCAGCAAAAGCTCAACGGCAGGACTAAACTCCACGACGTCGATTTGCTGATTGCGAACTTCATCGCAGAGAACCCGCATAAATTCCAATCCCGTGAGGTCCTTTACCGAGTGGGACCTCCGCCGGGAATGCCCCGCCGGCATATGAGCATAATACCCGCCATCCGGAAGCCTGTCGAAGTTGACACCCAAATTCGTGAGCCACTCCAGGATGAAGGGGGCGTCGTTCACCAATGCCTCGACTAACTCGGGAATATTCTTTCCCCTCCCCCCCATAATCGTATCGACGTAGTGGATGACTGGGGAATCCTCGGGTGACATCGCTGCAGCTATCCCACCCTCGGCCATGATCGTGTTCGAATCGCCCAACCTCAATTTCGTCGTCAACAGCACCTTAGCTCCATGTTCTTTTGCAGTAAGGGCTGCAGTGACCCCTCCTCCGCCGGCTCCAATCACCAGTACATCGGTCTTATGGTCTGTCCCTGTCAGATCCATGGTTTCAGGGACCAGTCGACTCGGAGACTCCAACAGGTCAACCAACTCCTTGGGGGCCATACCTCCTTTGTTAGGCCCAACACCAATCTCCCGTTTCTCAGAAAGACGAAAATCAGGATGAAAGGTTTCCAAGAGGGTTGCCTTTTGCTCCAGGCTCAACTTCGGGAACGTCTGTTTCAAACGACGGCCCCTCGAGGCCTCAACTTTTCTAATGGAGTCCTGAATTTCAACTGGGTACGCCATACTACCGTCACTGTTTCTCAGGCTAATGTGAATTTTTGGCGGCCATACACCATCATATACATATGTACAAATAAGGGAAAGATAGCAACTTGTTTATATGTATATACAAATTCAATTTTATTGTCAAGGAAATTGAATTCGCCGTAATACAGGTTCTCTGGAATCCGCTCGTTGACTCCCTTCTCTAAATCCATCCTCCTGTCCGCCCTTGTCCTCAGCGGATAAAATGCTTGTGTTAACTCGCTCCTCACCATATAATGATAATCCGTTTTGGGCTTTTTGGAGCATCACCACTTTCCCTAATCCGTGTGCTGTCGTTATGGCGTGCGTGCTCCGATTTTTTTTTCGTGAGTATCTCTATATGGTTTTTCCATTAATCAATGACCGATGGGTAGCAGCACTCACCCGGGACGAGGATAAAGATCTGGCCGA
>DAOVIU010000042.1 GCA_030673585.1 Pseudomonadota bacterium
AGTGAGCAGGAAATCAACGCCCAAGGAGGCCACCTTCTCCCCGATCCGCGCATGGGCTTCCTCGCTGAATCGGCCCAATTCCAACATATCCCCTAAGACGGCGATCTCCCGTTCTGCCTCCTTGATCTCCGAGAGGACCTTCAAGGCGAGTTCCATGGATCTGGGATTTGCGTTATAAGCATCGTTGATGATGGTGGCCCCGTTGTCCAACCGTATGATTTCCATGCGCATGGAAAAGGGCTTAAATCCCTCCAGGCGTTCCTTGATTTCCCTCAACTGCACCCCGAAAATCGAGGCCACAGCTGCCCCAGTCAGGGCATTGTATACGGAGGAAATTCCCATCATGGGAAAGGCGACTTCAACCTCCTCTCCCCTCAATGCCAGGCTGAACCGGACCCCCTTTCCCCCTTCGATGCGGACCCTCTGGGCCATCAGATCACTGGTGACCTCCAGCCCAAAGGTGACCCTTTTTCCGGGATAGCCCTCCGCACATTTCATCACGTTCACATCGTCTTGGTTGACCACTATCACCCCGTCGGGTCGCATGGTATACCATAGTTCCCCTTTTGCCCTCACCAATTCCTCAAAGGTACCAAGGACCTCCAGGTGCGCTTCGCTGATGTTTGTGATGAGGCCGACGTCCGGGTTGGCAATCTCGGTCATCCTCTCTATTTCGCCCTTCACGTTCATCCCCATCTCCACCACAGCCATATCGTGTTCGGCACGGAGATCCAACAGGGTGAGGGGGAGCCCTACCAAGTTATTTCGATTTCCCGAGGTCTTCAACACCCTGAAGGATCCCTCGAGCAGAGTTGCGACGATCTCCTTGGTGGTCGTTTTTCCGTTACTCCCGGCAATAGCAATGAGGGGAATGGGATGACCCTTCCTCCAGGATTTGGCGATATCCCCTAGGGCCCTCAAGGTATCTTCGACTGCGATGATGGCTTTTTCGCCCAGGCCGAGGGCGCCCGTTTGGTCCAGGAATCCGTTTTCGATGAGGACTCCCTCCGCCCCTTTCTCCATCGCCTCCTTGATGAATTGGTGCCCGTCGAATCTCACCCCCCTCAGGGCTATGAAAACGTCCCCCCTTTCGATGGTCCGCGAGTCGATGGAGATTTCCCCGAATACCGTGCTGGAATCGCCTCTTATCATAGCACCAGCCGTCGAATCCAAGATTTCTTGGAGGGAGAAGCTATTTCTCATCTTTCATTCTTTTCAGGGCTTCCCTGATCTCATGGCGATCGTCGAAGGGGAACCTTTCCCTCCCGATGATCTGATAATCCTCATGCCCTTTCCCCGCGACCAGGACCACATCGCCGGCTTTGGCGAGTTCAATGGCCAACCGGATGCCTTTCCTTCTCTCCGAGACTTTGACGTACCCCTTCTCCCCGAACCCCCGGGCCAACCCCTTTCGGTCCATCGCGGGAATGGACTCAGTCCTCATTCCCCGCTCAATCTCCTTGATGATGGTAGTTGGGTCCTCGGTCCGTGGGTTATCAGAGGTGATCACGGCGAGATGGCTATACCGGCCGGCTATTGCACCCATGAGAGGCCGCTTCCCCCTATCGCGATCCCCACCACAGCCGAAAACGGTGATAATCCTTCCTCCTCCCTTGGCGGTCTTCAGGGCCCTCAAAATTCGCTCCAATGCGTCGGGCGTATGGGCATAGTCGACGAAGACGTGCACCCCCCTATCGTTCCTGATCCTCTCAACCCTGCCCGGTACACCGCCAAGGGCCTCAATGCCCCTTTGCATGGCCTCCAGGTCCACCTTTGAGGCGAGCCCGATTCCCACGGAGGCGAGGATATTATAGAGGTTAAACTCCCCAAGGAGGGGAGAGCGAAAGGAGAAGCCCCCATTGGGGGTGATAACCTCCGCCGAGAGGCCGCTGATAGAGGCATGGATATCCCTGGCAGAGATGTGCCTCTTCCCCTCTAACCCATAGCTCATCTTAGGAAGGGGGAGCATCTTCCAGAGAGCTCGTCCCTTGGGGTCATCGAGATTGATGAGGGCCACGGAGTGGGGCTTCATGCTTTGCCGTAAGAACCGGGTGAAGAGGCTGGCCTTGGTCTCGAAATAGTGATCCATCGTCTTATGGTAATCCAGATGATCCGGGGTCAAATTGGTGAAAACCCCGATAGCGAAGTGGCATCCCTCCGTTCTGTGCTGATGTAAGGCATGGGAGGAAACCTCCATGATTACATGGGAGACTCCTTGCTCAAGCATCTCCTTCAACATCTTTTGGAGATCGTAGGATTCGGGTGTTGTCGTTGTCGCCCTGCGAAAAGTCCCTTCGAAATGGTAGTCGATGGTTCCGATGACACCGGTGCTGAAACCCGCCCCTTTGAGGATGGATTCGGCGAGATATGTCGTGGTGGTTTTTCCATTCGTGCCGGTGATGCCGATGAGCGTCATGTCGGCCGAGGGATTGTCGAAGAAAGCCGTCGAGATCCCCCCCAGGGCCTTTCGGCTGTTTTCCACCACTACTGTGGGGATTCCCGCAATCCTTCGATTTTCGTCCTCCAGGACCACCGCGCGTGCTCCCCTTTCAATGGCTTCCTCTATATAATCGTGTCCGTCTGCATCCTGTCCCCTCATGGCAACGAAGACGGAGCCCCTTTCAAGCTGTCTCGAATTGTAGGCAATTCCCTCAATTTCGATGGACGTCTCCCCATGGATTTGCCGGGGCTCCAGTCCTCTCACCAAGTCCCTCAGTTTCATGGATAGCTATCCCCCGACTTCAAGAATCCGGCCTAAAGGTAAGAGAACACGCATCCCCTTTTTCCACTATTGTCCCGGGGCTGGGGCGTTGATTGACTACCTTGCCGGTTCCGGAAACCGCAACCGGTAATTGTAGGGCCCTTACCCTATTCAAGGCAGCTCGCATGCTCAATCCCCTGAGATCGGGCATCCTCCCTGAAGGTTTCCCCCGATGCACTACGGTTTGGGAAGGGATTTTCGGGGGCCGCCCCGCGGTTCTCCTTGCCGAGACCTTGGCCATGATAGTTGTTCGTGTTGGGGGGACGTTGAGGTACTGCAGCGATCGCACAGCGACATTCTTGAAGACGGGCCCGGCAACCCGTCCCCCATAGGGGATCCCCTGGGGTTCATCAATTACCACAAGAATAACCAGGCGCGGCTGATTGCTGGGTACATATCCCACGAAAGAGCTGATGAATCGATCCTCGTAATAGCCTCCCACGAGCCTATCCACCTTCTGGGCCGTTCCGGTTTTCCCCGCAACCTCGTAATGTTGCAGGGCCGCCCTCGTTCCGGTCCCCCCTTCCTCCACAGTGCGCCTGAGGATCGAGGTCATTACCCGGGCCGTCTCTTCCGATAAGACCCGCCTGATGATTACCGGGTGGAATTGCCTTACTACTTTCCCCTCCAGGTCGACGATGCGATCAATCACATAGGGCCTCAACAGATTTCCCCCGTTGGCAATAGCGGAGATGGCGGTCATGAGTTGAACGGCTGTTACGGCCACACCCTGTCCAAAGCCGATATTCCCCAGCGCGACCTCAGACCACGTTTTTGGAGATCTTACGATACCCTTGGCTTCGCCGGGAAGATCAATTCCCGTCTTACGGCCGAAGCCGAATTTCCGAATGTAGCCGTAGAACTTCTCCCTCCCCAAACGTTTGGCGATCTTCGCCGCCCCAATATTGCTGGAATACTTGATGATATGTTCAAGGGACAGCCATCCGTGTTTTTTTACATCGTGGATAGTTCTGCCCGAAAGGATATACGAACCATTTTCGCAGAAGAAGATGTCGTGTCTCTTGGCCACCTTCTCTTGAAGGGCGGCCGAGGCCAGAAATACCTTAAACACGGAGCCGGGTTCGAACATATCGGTCACAGTCCTATTTCTCCATGTCTTCGGCGGATAATCCCAGAATCGATTGGGGTTAAAGGACGGGTAATTGGCCATAGCTAAAATCTTTCCGCTGGTGGGATCCATAACGACAGCCATTCCCCATTTCGCTTTTTGCCCGTCTACGGCATCCTTTAATTCCGTCTCCACGGCGTGTTGGATGTTCGTGTCAATGGTCAAATAGAGGTTGTAATTCTCAGGCGATTTTCCCAGAATGGGAACCTCGGTAATAATCTCCCTTCCAAAGGCATCCTTCCCCAAGATGAGTCGTGTTGTATTGCCCGAGAGGGTGACATCGTATTTGGCCTCTATACCCTCTAGGCCCTTCGAATCTATCCCCACAAATCCGATAAGATGAGCGGCTAAATGGGAATGGGGATAGAACCGCCTGCTTTCCTTCACGAAGTAAATGCCTTTGAGCCCTACCTTGTTTATCCCCGCCGTCTCCTTTGGGGTTACCTTCCTTTTTACCCAGACAAAGCTCTTTTCCCCCTTCAATTTTTTGGCCAGGGCTCTCCAGTTGAGATTGAGGATATTGGCGAGCTTTTTGGCTGTCTGAGAGGGATTTTTCACCTCAGAGGACCTCGCGTAGACGGAATCAACATCTATGCTTGCGGCCAGATTGTTTCCCTTTACATCATAGATGGTTCCCCTTTTGGGAGTGAAGGTGATGATGCTCTGATGCTGCTTCGACGCCAATCGAGAAAGATCATCTTTCTTCACCAGCTGAAGGTGAATAATCCGGAGGAAGAGAAAAGGGAAGCAGAGAAAAAGGAGGGCGAAGACAACGAATATACGAACTTTTGTCCAATTGACGGATTTTGGTTTCATTTCATCAATATGATCTGCCCGGGAAGAGGTTTCTCCATGCCCAATTCATCCCGGGCAATCCTTTCAATCCTCGCCAGGGATTTGAGGAGCGCTATCTCGATCTGTAATTTCTTATTATCCTGAACTGATTTCCAATGTGTGTCCATGGCCTCCGAGAGGTCGTAGCCCAGGTTGATCACCAGAACCCGGGACCAGACGTAGAAGAGGGAACTGGCTATCAAGGCAGCGATGATGCAAAATGCGAGAAAACCGCTCATTTTTCCCCTGGCCTTGGCTTTCGCCTTTTCCGGACTTGCCATGCCGTCTAGGGGATAGGCTATCAATGATGGGAAAATGAACTTGCCCATTTCAAACCCTTTCCGCAATCCTGAACCTGGCACTCCTTGTCCTTGGGTTTTCCCGAATTTGCCCCTTTGAGGGGGAGATGGGTTTTTTGGTGATAACGGTTATCAACCCCAGGGGTTTCTCGTATTGTCGAAAGGTCTCCTTGACGATTCGGTCTTCCAGGGAGTGAAAGGATATAACGCAGAGACGTCCCCCGCTCTTCAACAGGGGAATGCCGTCTCGGATCGCCGTCCTTAGGTTCTCGAGTTCATCGTTCACCGCTATCCTAATGGCCTGAAAGGCTTTTGTGGCGGGATGAATACGACGAGGTGGCCTCAAGACGGCTGCCGATATGATATCGCTGAGTTGGGTCGTGGTGACGATTGGGGCCTTTTCCCGATACCGTACGATGGCCCTGGCGATCCTCCTTGCCCACCTGCCTTCGCCAAACCTCCGAAGGATTCCCTCCAATTCCTCACCGGGGAGCGAGTTGACCAGCTTTGATGCGGGTTCTCCTTGGGTTCGATCCATCCTCATATCCAGGGGCCCCTCCGATTGGAAGCTGAAGCCTCGCGCCGCATCGGCCAATTGCGGATACGAAACCCCCAGATCCAGTAGTATACCGTCCACCTTGCCGATATTTAATCTCCCCAATATTTCCCCCAGATGGGAGAAATTTCCGTGAATGATGGTGATTCGACCCCCATAGGGCTTGAGCCTTTCGCGGGCCCACTCAATGGCTGCTTCATCTCGGTCGATACCAATAAGTCTACCCGTCGGTGAGCTTCGTTCCAGAATCTTGAGGGCGTGCCCTGCACCACCCAGGGTTCCATCGACATATATCCCTTCGGAATGTGGGCGGAGAAATTCAATTACTTCCCCTACCAGCACGGGGAGATGTTCATAGGCCATATCTCGGTTATCCTCATGTAGCGCGCCCCATGCTTTCATGCATTCGGTTAGAGGCCCAACTCGGAAAGGACATCGCTAATCTGGTCGAAGTTCTCATGGGCCTTAATCATCTGCTCGCTCCACCTGTCCTTTGACCAGATCTCGATCTTCTTCAATTGTCCGACTAACACCACTTCCTTATCCAGGTCTGCATACTCCCTCAGGGTCTGAGGTATGAGAATCCTTCCCTGTTTGTCCACGGTGCACTCGACGGCACTGGAATAGAAGAATCTCAGGAAGGAACGCGCCTCTTTCTTCACCATCGACAGTGAACTGACCTTTTCCTCCAGGTGAATCCATTCCTCAAAGGGGAAAGCCACCAAACATCCGTCGAAATTGGTGACGAAAAGGCGGTCGTCGTACTTTTTGCCCAGCACTTCCCGAAATTTTGCGGGTATGCTCACCCTTCCCTTTGGGTCGATGGTATGTTCGTATCTTCCCCTGAACATGCTATTTCCCTTTCTCACCACTTTTTACCACTTTATCCCACTTTTCTTATTAATAGACTTTAAATTTCCACTTGTCAAGGGAAATTTCGCTTTTTTCTAACTAGCTATAATTTTTGGAGTTTTTGTAATTATCGGAACATTGTGCCTTCTAATTTACAGAAAGGTGAAATATGAATAATTTTAGGTAATTAACGGAATAATTTAAATCATATTCTTTAATAATATCTCTAAATGTCTATTTTTATTATAAAATTGGATTTTAATATCGTAGCTTAGTTCTCATTTTCCAAGGCGAACATCGAAGGCTGGCATTTGGGGCGAATGTTCTCTCCAAGGGGAGATTGACAATAAATGCCCCTCTATTTACAATACTGCTAAAAGGATAAATATGGGATAGTTCTGTAGTTTCCGGAGCTTACGGCGAAAATAGCTGTCCTCGAGGATAGTCCGACGGGTGGGGGAAATACCTCCTGTGAAGGCAAGGGAACGTATGGAGGGATGGTCCCATGGAAAAAGATGCGATTTATCGAAGGGCCAAACAACTCCGTGAAGCCATCGAATATCACAACTTTCGATACTATGTATTGGATGATCCCGTAATCTCCGACGCTGAATATGATGGGATGATGAGGGAGTTGGAGAAGCTGGAGGCGGATTATCCCGAGCTCTACGATCCCAATTCGCCAACCCAACGGGTTGGCGCTCCGCCCCTGGAGGAATTCGAGACGGTTACCCATACGATTCCCATGCTGAGCTTAGCGAACGGTCAGAACGAGGACGAGGTGAGGGACTTCGATCAGAGGGTGCGGCGATTCTTGGGTATAGACGGGGATATCGTCTACGTTGCCGAGCCCAAGTTGGATGGCTTGGCCGTGGAGGTGGTCTATGAGAGAGGTAATTTCGTCATCGGATCGACCCGTGGAGATGGGGTCAACGGTGAAAATATCACTCAGAACTTGAGGACCATAAAGGCCATTCCCCTCACCCTCATGGGGAGGGAAATCCCCGTTCCGGAGCGACTCGAGGTCAGAGGAGAGGTGCATATGGATATCCAGGGGTTCGAGCAATTGAATAGGAAGCGTGAGGCTATGGG
>DAOVIU010000310.1 GCA_030673585.1 Pseudomonadota bacterium
GCCACGCAGGCCATGGCGATGGGAAAGGCGAGAACCATCCGCCAGCCAAAGGAGAGGGAGCCGAAGGTGGTATCGGGGATGCCAAGCCAGGGAAAAAGACCCGTGACCAAGAAGAGGGCGATATAGGCCCCGACCGTCATCAGGTCGCCGTGGGCGAAGTTGGCAAACCTCAGGATGCCATACACCAGGGTGAGGCCGATGGCCCCCAATGCAATGATGCTCCCGAGGACAATTCCATAGACGGTCAACTCGGCCATCTTTACCCTCCTAGGTAGAGCTTCCCAACCTCCTCATTCTCCAGGATGGCCTTTCCCGTATCCTCGAATACCTTTCTCCCCGTGGCTAGGACATACCCTCGGTGTGATATCTTCAGGGTTTCCCGGGCATTTTGTTCAACCACTACGATGGCGACCCCCGTTTTATTGATGTCGACGATCTTTTCGAAAATCATCTCCACCAGCAGTGGGGCCAAACTGGCGGAAGGTTCGTCCAAGAGCAGCACCTTGGGATCGAGCATCAATGCCCTCCCCATGGCCACCATTTGTCGCTGCCCCCCGGAGAGGCTCCCCACCCTCTGGTTCCTCCGATCCTTGAGGAGGGGAAAGAGGTCAAACATCTCGTGGAGCCTATCCCGGTAGTCATCGGTTCTGACGAAGGCCCCCATCTCCAGGTTCTCCTGAATGGTGAGGGAGGGAAAGACGTTGTCAACTTGCGGAACATAGCTCATTCCCTTGCGGACGATTTTGTCCGGGCTCAACCCGGTTATCTCTTCGTCCTGCAACTGGACGACCCCTTGCCTCGGCGTCAGAATACCGAAGATGGTCTTCAACAGGGTTGACTTTCCCGCCCCATTTGGCCCGATGATGGAGACGACCTCCTTCTTTTCCAATTTTATGGAGAGGTCGTGGAGGATATCCGTTTCACCGTAACCGGAAGTCAGGTTTTTGACCTCCAAGATCCTCATCGATATTGACCTCCGAGATAGGCCTCCAAGACCCGTTTATCCGACCGGATCTCCTCCGGGCTTCCCTCCGCGAGCTTCTGCCCCTCGCTCATTACAATGACGGGGTTGCAGAGGCTCATGACCAGGTCCATGTCGTGCTCGATAATCAAAAAGGTGATGCTCTTCTCCGCAACGAGCTCCCTGATATTGTCCACCAATTTCCTCATGAGCGTTCGATTCACCCCTGCTCCGGGTTCATCCAGGAGGATCATATCGGGGTCCGCCATCATGGTCTTGGCCAATTCGAGCAGCTTCTTCTGCCCGCCCGAGAGAGTGCCCGCGTACTCGTCCTTCAGGTCGATCAGCTCCACGAATTCCAATACGCCTAAGGCCTTATCCCTTATCTCCCGCTCCTGCTTTTTTACCAACCCGGGCCGAAACCATGTATTCAGAACCTGCTCCCCCCGCTGGTTCTCCGGCACCAGCATCAGGTTTTCCAGCACGGTCATATGGGCAAACTCCCGGGTAATCTGGAATGTGCGACAGATCTTCCTCCGGAAGATCCCGTGGGGGGGGAGGCCGTCGATTCGTTCCCCCTTAAAGAGGATCTCGCCACCGTCGGGTTTATAGAACCCCGTCACCAGGTTGAAGAGGGTGGTCTTACCAGCCCCATTGGGCCCTATAAGTCCGGTAATGAACTCCTTTTTGACCTCAAGGCTGCAATCGTCTACGGCCCGAATGCCGCCGAAGCTCTTTGCTAGGGATCGTACTTCTAACATTCAATCAACTCCCGAATGATAGTGCCATTTCAAAAGTCGAATAAAGCCAGGCAATTAAATACCGTATTCCTCTCTTTGTCAATGGATTTTCGTGCTTCCCGTGGGTCACCAAGAATGAGCGTTATCTCACCACATTTTCGAAGAGGGTTTCGGGGCTCGGCTTCTTTCGAATAAGACCCCTCTCAAAGGCGAAATCCAAAAAACCCTTCCATTTCTCCAAGGACTGTACCTGGGTGGTTGCAAAAACCCTCAGGGTATCCCTGAGGGCCCTGGAATCCAATTCCTTCCTCACATTCGGATTGGCCTGGAAATAGATTCTGAGGGCCTCTTCGGGATGCCGCTTTGTGAATTGGATTGCTCCATCGACCGCCGTAACAAACCGTATTGCCACCTCCCTCCTTTTCTTTAAGGTGGCATCGTTGGCAATAAATACCAGTTCGTAGTAGTCGGGAACCCCGTGTTTCTCAACGGGGAAGTACCCGGCCTCCTTTCCCTCCAGGGCCAGTTGGTTGATTTCGTAGTTCCAATACGCCCCCACAACGGCATCGACTTTTTTCGTCAACAGTGACGGGGTGAGGTTGAAACCGATATTGATCAATTCATAGTCGTCCCTGGAGAGGCCAGCGGACTGGGCCACGGCCTCGAAGAGGATGACCTCCATGGGGGCCGTGGAATAGCCAACCCTCTTTCCCTTCAAATCCGCGGGTGTCCGAATCCCCGACTCCTTCAAAAAGGTTATGGTGCTCAATGGGTGTTCCACGAGGACTCCGATAGCCTTTATGGGCAGTTCCTGGGATCGTGCGATGGTGACGCTAGGCTGATAGCTGATGCCAAAATCCACGTTGCCAACCGCCACGAGCTTCGGCGGAGCATTGGGATCGGCCGGGACCAGTATTTCCACGTCCAGATCCTCATTAGCGAAAAAACCCTTGTCGCGAGCTAAGTATATGGGAACATGATCCGCATTGGGGAACCAGTCCAACATCAGGGTCACTTTAACCGGCCGCTCCTGAGCATTTCCGAGCGAAATCGAGAAGATGAGCAGGGAAAAAGCGATGGCAACCACTGCCCTTACCGTGCTTCGGAGAATTTTTTCCATGGCATCACCCACCTTTCCGTCAAAACGACGAGGTAGAAGAGGCTAACCCCCAAGATGGTGAGGTAAATAAGCGAGGCGAAAATGAGGGAGATCTGAAGCTGGGCATTGGCATGGAGCATCAGGTAGCCGAGCCCTTCCTTGGACCCCACCCACTCGCCGATGATGGCCCCAATGGTCGACACGGATATTCCGATCTTGCATCCGGAAAAGATAAAGGGGAGCGC
>DAOVIU010000132.1 GCA_030673585.1 Pseudomonadota bacterium
AGGCTGGCCCACGCCGCTTCCGCGGAAGCCATGATCGCCGTCGAGAATGCCCTGGGCGGGCACCGAGGCATGAATTATGATTGTGTTCCTATCGGGATTTTCACTTTACCCGAGATAGCCGGGGTAGGAATTACAGAGGCCCAGGCAGAGGAGCGCGGGTATGAATACCGCTCAGATATATTCCTGATGCGTAGACTTGGCAAATCCCAAGCCATATCGGCCGATTTCCAATGAGCGAATCGCAAAATCTCGGATCCTAAACGATAGCTTAGAGGCTCTCCTGCACATCTACTACGTCGTCTACAGGCTAGATGGTGGTTTCCTATCCCTGGGGTTTCCCTCTTGGGCGATATACCATACTTGGGGAAGGAAGGGTATACCCTCCATAGGTTTCTTGGGTGAAAAGAGCAAGGTTGAACAGCGCTGGTTCGCGAGGGAAATGATCGTAAGGTTAGCGGAGATTGGAGGACTGGGGGATAGAAAATACATAGGTCAAAAAATTAGGGAAATGAGGGGGAGCGGAGGGGAAGATAGAAATATCGCCGTGGAATTGGGGTTGATTCCTCCTTTCCGGTTTGACAAGGAGAACCTACCCCTGATTTTCAAAGTGCCTCAAGATCCAACGGATATCAGGGCCTTGAACGAACAAATCAATGTGTCGATAAAACCCCTCTCCAAGGAGCTCACCTTGGATGATTTAATAACCAGGGTTCCGAGGGAATTGAAACCCACGGAGGAGCAGGTTGAGGAAATTCATCGGCTCGCACATGAACTCAGGGGACTGGAAGTTATCCATTTCAATTCCGCAAGGTATGGGGGAGGAGTAGCGGAAATATTGGATTGGCTCGTGCCCCTTATGAACAGCGTGGGTATCATGGCGGATCGGGTAGTCATAGAGCCCAAAAATGCGGATGAGTTCTTCAGGGTTACGAAAACCTTCCATAATGCCTTACAGGGAATGGAGGCGACCCTCACGGAGGAAATGAAGGGAATCTATTTACGAGAGTCCGATTACATGGTCAAGAAACTATTAAGGAAAGGGAAAATACGGGGAGATGTCTTAGTCTGCCATGACCCCCAACCCCTCGCGGCCATTTCATCCGTAGATAAGAAGAAGGTATGGAGGGCCCACATTGATTTATCGTTTCCCCGGAAGGAGTTCGTGGAATTTCTCCTCCCATTCATTGAACGATATGACGCCGCATTGTTTCATTTTGAGGATTTCGTCTTGGAGGGACTGATGGGCAAAATCCCCATCTATTTGATTCCCGCGGCCATCAACTTCTTAACCCCCAAAAATATGGAGTTGCCCCCCGAATTCTCCTCTTACGTCCTCAAGAACTTCGACATCGATAAGAACAAGCCCATCATTTTACAGATATCTCGGTTCGACCGCTTTAAGGACCCAAAAGGGGTAGTAGAGGCCTTCGAGAGCGCACGAAGCGAATTGTTGAAGGAGGGGCTGGACCTGCAGCTCGTTTATGCGGGGAATATGGCGGGGGATGATCCCGAGGGAATGAAGATCTTGTCAGAACTGATACGTGATCTCGGCGCCAAAAAGAAGACCCTGTACAAAAAGGAGCTTATCCCCCGGTCCGTGGTATGGACAGTGGGAGAAGTTCCCTCTATCTTCATAATAAATCTGGGGGCAACCCCCGTGGTTGAGAATGCCTTGGTGGTGAACAGCCTGCAAAGAGCAGCCACCATTGTCCTGCAGAAGTCCCTGAAGGAGGGTTTAGGCCTCACCATTTTGGAGGCGATGTGCAAGAGAAAACCCGTTATCGTGGGCAGTGTGGGGGGACCAGCCCATCTCATCGAAGAAGACGGCTTCTATGGATATGGAGTAGGCTACAAGGACGACAGGGGGAATTTAGTCTATACTTCTGAGGAGACCGCGGGGGAGATTTTGAGGTGCTTTGAGGACCCTCAGAAATCCCTCCTGATGTCGGAGAGGGCGCAGAGGAATGTGGGAGTGAACTATTCGGCCATCCGTCATCTCTTGGACTACCTTAGGCTCTTGCATGATATCGTAGGCTCTTCCAACTCGATGAAGAGCTCAGAGAGCTAAAGCATGTAAGATGAAGGACCTGGCCATTTCCCTCGATTCCCCAGAGGCAACGGTCGAGGTCGGCGGGCAGCTCTCCCACGGCGCCATCGTTGCACGAGAATACGGCGTGCCTCGGCTGTAGTGAACGTCAAAGCGCCACACAATACATCCACGACGGCCAGACCATCACCGTTGATGGCACGAGCGTCCAGGTCAACCTTGAGGCCCGTCAGGCAATGGAAGAAACAAACCTTGAGAGACAAAGAGGTCTAAGAGATGACGATGCTTGGGAATTTTTCTCTCTCTTCGGCTTACACCGCCCGCTATCCCGGAGTACCTTTCGGGTTGACCCTGATTTCCGGTTGCCAGAATTCTACCAACCCACCGGGATTTGACCCCTATAAACGGAAGCTCTTGAGAAAGATGCGAAGGCGGGAGACCCTTACGGGAATTTCAGAACGAATAGATAGTTACGACCAATTCTTCAGGAGCTTCGGATATGAATGCCCCTTGCCGAAGCATCTCAAAAGAACCATCAACAGCGGATTTCCCAAATACAACCTTATGGTGGACGTTCACTTCATGGCCGAGATGTGCCCAGGAATTCTCGTTGCCGTAGCTGATTATGACCGGTTCGATGGCGCATTGACCCTAGATGTAGCCCACGAGGGCGAGATCTGTCGAGGTATGGGTGGACGTGATATGAGGACGAAAAAGGATGAGATCGTGTTGAGGGATGAGAGAGATATCGTTTGCGTGCTCTGTCAAGGTCCAGATGAGAAAACCCGTATAAGCGACGATACGCGTAATGTCCTTTTTTATTCCTACGGCGTTCCGGGCATCGAGGCGCATTATCTCACGGATGGACTGACTATTGCCGCTGATACCATGGCCCAGTTCGGAAATGGAACCGTGGAATACGTGGAGGTTTTTTAATCTCGTGGTTGTATTTGTATAGAAGGAAAAGAGCCAACTAACCCGTTCAGAAGTTATTTAACAAGTAACTCTTGCCGCCCTCGAGGACTCCCCCCATCCCGCCTTAAAGGCCTTTACATTAGCCGAAAGAAACTTGTGCGGGCTCAGATCCCTGATAGCATCTAAGAAGGGCTTCATGGGGATGGTTGGGCCAAGACGAGCAAGCGCAAATCCCAGGAGGACCACATTGCCCCCCCGGGGATTTCCCAGCCTGTGGGCTATGCCGGTGGCATCAACACAATGCTCCCCCTCCCCATTCGCATTCGTGATGACTATGCCCCCTTCTTTGAGGAAACGCAGGTTTCTCTGGGCTTCTACTTCGGAAGTCCCCAAGAGCATGTCTGCATCCCCATAGCGGATCATGGGACTTTGGTAGTTCCCCACCTTTATCTGTGAGATCACCGATCCTCCCCGCATGGCCATGCCGTGGGTCTCCATGGAAATGACGGGATAACCGCTTCGATAGAAGCCCTCCGCCAAAATTCGGGTTATAAAGACTATACCCTCCCCGCCAAGGCCAACGATGACCATTTGGAGATCCACCCCTAGCTCCTCTCAATGGCCCCCTTGGGGCAGACGTAAAGGCAGATGTCGCAGTTGGCACAAAGGACCTTGGCGATGATAGGTTTTCCTTCTGGGTCCTTCTGCAAAGCCGGACATTCGAATTTTCCCGTACAGAGACCGCAGAGATCACATTCCTCAGTGATGACGATCTCCCCCTTCCTTCTTCTCTCACCCGTGCTCCCATAGATGAGGCAGGGATGCCTCGTGATTATCACCGCTACACCTTTTTCCTCCCCTCGGGCATATTGGTCCGCCTCCTTAAGCATATGAATCAAGAGGGGGATATCGTAAGGGTCCACCACGTGGATGAAATCCACACCACACCCCTTGGCCAGTTTCTCTATCTCCATTCGCTTCCCCGCTCCATCCCAAGCCGGCGTGGGTTGCCCACCGGTCATGGCCACAATCCCGTTGTCCAGGATGAGGAGGACGAAACAAGCCCCTTGGTGAACGGAATTCATTAAGGCTGGGACCCCTGCGTGGAAGAAGGTTGAGTCCCCGATGGTGGCTGCAATGGGGGGTGCCTCCGCACCTGCCTGTTTAAAGGAATGATAAAGGCCCGCGGCCTGGTTAATGCTGGCCCCCATGCAGAGGCAGGTATCCACAGCCTGGAGGTTTAACCCCAAAGTATAACAACCTATATCGCTGGTATAAATCCCATCGGGAAGGGCTTTTCTGAGCGCCCAGAACGCCGCCCGGTGGGGGCATCCGGGACACAGACTCGGCTTCTTCCCTCCTTCGGGGAGTTCCTCCCTAATCCTCACCTCCTGCCCCAAAATGGTGCCGATAGCCTTGGCGACGATGTCCGGGGTAAGCTCACCCTCCGAGGGAATGGTAAAGTCCAGCCTCCCTCTAACCTTCTCCCTGCACCGTATCTGGAGTTCTATCACCGAGTAGGGCTCCTCCAGGATCAAGGTTTGGGGGTAGAGCCGTATCACCTCATCTATCTTCGACCCGAGGGGGTAAGGGAGATCGACTTTGTACAGGGCTATCCTCTCATCCTGACCCATGGCCTTAATCACATCGTGTGCATAGGCATATGGCACCCCAGAGGCAATCACCGCGAGGTCAGCCCCTTCCGGTATGGAAACAGGCTGAGGATGATTTTCCGTGGCGATCTCCCTGACCTTCCTGTTGAGCTCCTTGTGTAGGAGATATGTGAACCGTGGAGTAGCAGCCCACCGCTTGGGATCCTTTTCGAAAGTAGGGGCCTTGTTCCTCTCTTGTATTCTGCCCAGATTAACCCCTTGGCGAGCATGACATACCCACGTGGTTGGCCTCACCATTACGGGTATCTCGTATTCCTCTGAAAGCTCGAAGGCCTTCTTCACCATCTCCTTGGCCTCCTGCGGGCAGGAGGGATCGAAGACGGGTATTTTGGCGAAGGTCGCCAGGTATCTGCTATCCTGCTCCGTCTGGGAACTGTAGGGCCCGGGGTCGTCAGCAGCGATGAGAACGAATCCTCCCTTTACCCCCGTGTAGGCAGATCTCATCAAGGAATCCAAGGCCACATTTAATCCCACCTGTTTCATCATGACGGCGGACCTCTTGCCCAGATAGCTATTAGTCAGTGCCACCTCAAAGGCTGCCTTTTCGTTCACCGACCATTCGGTGTGGATATTCAAATCGTATTCCTCTTTTCGCCCGTTCACCGTCTCCATGATCTCCGAGGCAGGGGTTCCGGG
>DAOVIU010000142.1 GCA_030673585.1 Pseudomonadota bacterium
AGAACGATGGAGGGGAGATTTCACTTAAAAAAGAACGATTTGGTAATGGTTGTATCGGGAAAGGAAAGGGGCAAGAGCGGACGTGTTTTGAGGGTATTCCCGCAAAAAAATCGCATCATTATTGAAAAGATCAATTTTATCAAGAAGCATACTCGTCCTAGCGGACAGACAAAACAAGGGGGAATCATCGAAAGAGAGGCCCCCGTTCATATCTCCAATGTGATGGTCATCTGTGAAAAGTGCAATCTTCCGGTTCGGGTTGGGAAGAAGATCTTGGATGACGGGAAGAAAGTCCGGATGTGTAGAAAGTGCGGGGAGATATTGGATAAATAAGTACGAAACGGACTTTTGAAGGGAGAGCTCGTTGGGTGCATTAAGGGAGAGGTATGAAAAGGAGATCATCCCCCAGTTAATGAAGCGATTCGGGTACAAGAACGTCATGCAAGCGCCCAAGTTGGAGAGGATCGTTATGAATATGGGGCTGGGAGAGGCCATCCAGAATATCAAGATACTGGATTCCGCCGTTGAGGAGGTTAGCCTCATAACGGGCCAAAGGCCCGTTATTACCAAGGCGAGGAAATCCATTGCTCAATTTAAGCTCAGGAAGGGGATGCCCATCGGTTGCATGGTTACCCTGAGGAAAGAACGGATGTACGAATTCTTCCATCGGCTGGTGAATGTGGCCCTTCCTCGGGTAAGGGATTTCAGGGGTGTCTCCGGTAAGTCCTTCGACGGAAGGGGAAACTATGCCCTCGGAATTCGGGAGCAGCTTATCTTTCCGGAAATTGACTACGATAAGATCGACAAGGTAAAGGGAATGAACATCATCATCGTCACCACGGCTAAAGCTGATGAAGAGGGAAAGGAGCTGCTGAAATTGTTGGGCATGCCCTTTAGAAATTGAAAGAGATGGATTTGCGGGGGGAACGTTGGCGAAAAAGGCGTTAATGGAGAAGGCCAAAAGGCCGAAAAAATTTAAGGTGAGGGAGTATAATCGGTGCCCCCTGTGCGGCCGACCAAGGGCATTTTATCGAAAATTTAACATGTGTCGAATATGCCTGAGAAAATATGCATTGAGGGGGGAGATCCCAGGAATGATTAAATCAAGCTGGTAACCCAGGGATTGAGGTACACGAGAGAGGGGTCAACTATGCCCGTGACGGATCCTTTGGCTGATATGTTAACCCGAATTCGAAATGCCAGTTCGGCGAGACACGAAAAAGTCGATATCCCTACTTCGCGCCCTAAAGAGGCCATAGCTAAGATTCTCAAGGACGAAGGGTATATCAGGAACTTTAAGGTAATCGTGGATGAGAAAAAACACGGTATCTTAAGGATTTTCCTCAAGTATGACGCCACCCGGAAGGGAATTATTAATTTGAAACGGGTCAGCAAGCCCAGCAGGAGGGTATACGTGGGGAAGGATGAGATTCCATCCGTGTTGAGGGGATTGGGGATTTCCATCCTTTCCACCTCTAAAGGCATCCTTGGCGATAAGGAGGCCAGAAGGGCCAACGTGGGGGGCGAGGTTCTCTGCTATATTTGGTAATGAACGGGAGGTACCATGTCACGGGTCGGCAAGGTTCCCATTCCCATTCCGAAAGACGTAAAGGTCACCCTGACCGATTCAATTCTGAAGGTCGTGGGACCCAGGGGCCAACTGAACCACCAGATTCCATCGGAAATTGCGGTCTCCATCGAACCCGAACATTTAGTGGTGAGGAGGCCTGATGACCATCGGACGACCCGGTCATTGCATGGACTGACCAGGGTATTGGTCGCCAATATGATTACCGGAGTGACGCAGGGTCTTGAGAAAAAGCTGGGAATCCAGGGAATTGGCTATCGGGCTGAGCTCCAGGGGGATATCCTCCGATTGACCCTTGGGTTTTCGCATCCCGTATTATTCCCCTTGCCCGAAGGGATTAAGGTTGAAGTTGACAGGCAGACCACCATCACAGTAAAGGGCATTGATAAACAACAAGTAGGCTCGGTGGCCGCCAAAATTAGATCCTTTAAGCCTCCCGATCCATATAAGGGCAAGGGAATTCGCTACGCCAATGAGTACGTTAAACTGAAGGTGGGAAAGACAAAGGCCTAAAGGGAACTGAATGATTACCGCTAATCCGAAGGTTGAGGCTCGGCTGAGGAGAAAGAAGAGGGTGAGAAAGACGGTGAAGGGGACTCCTGAGCGTCCCAGGCTCAGCGTCTTCCGAAGCCTGAGGCACACCTACGCCCAAGTAATTGTGGATACTACGGGAGAAACCCTGGCCAGCGCTTCAACTCTCAGCACGGAAATTCGAGGGAACGTAGCGCGAACTGGCAACACCGAAGCGGCTAAAAAGGTTGGCGAATTGATCGCCAGGAAATCCATCGAGAGGGGTGTCAAGACAGTCGTATTCGACCGCGATGGATATTTATATCATGGCCGGGTAAAGGCCTTGGCGGAGGCGGCCCGGGAAAACGGCTTGATCTTCTAGGGGAGGAGAGACATTGTCCAAGATTAATTCCGACGAGCTGGAATTGGTCGACAAGGTGGTCCACATCAATCGGGTCGCAAAGGTGGTTAAGGGGGGAAGGAGGTTCAGTTTTAGTGCATTGGTGGTGCTTGGAGATCAGAACGGTATTGTGGGAAGGGGGCTGGGAAAGGCCAACGAAGTCCCCGAAGCAATCAGAAAGGGCATTCAGCAAGCTAAGCGCAATTTGATCCAAATACCTATCATCAATCAAACCATACCCTATCAGGTTATCGGTCGATATGGCGCCGCAAGAGTGCTCTTAAAGCCGGCATCGCAGGGGACTGGGGTGATCGCCGGCGCTGCCGTCAGGGCGATCATGGAGTGCGGGGGGATCCAGAACATACTGACCAAGTGTTTGGGTTCGCACAATCCCGACAATGTCGTTAAAGCCACCTTTGATGGATTGAGCCGACTACGCACACCCGATGAAATAGCCCAAAAGAGGGGGAAAAAGGTTGCGGAAATTCTATAGCAGGAGAAGGAAATTCAATGGGTAAATCCTCCAATACCCTTACGGTGAAACTGGTGAAAAGTGCGATTGGTAGACCCCCAAAACAGAGGAAGGTACTCAAGGGGTTAAATCTCACCAGATTGAACAAGGAGGTCACCCTGAAGGACACGCGGGAAATCCGGGGGATGATCGAAAAAGTTACCCATTTGGTGGAGATTATTACAGAATGAACCTGTGGACACTGAAGCCACCAGAACGCTCCAAGAGGAAGAAGAAGAGGGTTGGGCGAGGAATCGGGTCGGGCCACGGCAAGACCGCCTGTCGCGGGACCAAGGGGCAGAGGTCCAGGGCGGGGAAGGGCATCGCGCCCGGTTTCGAGGGCGGCCAAATGCCCTTGCAACGACGTGTGCCTAAAAGGGGGTTTACCAACATCTTTAAGAAAAAGTTCGCCTTGGTGAATGTGAGGGATTTGAACCGTTTCGAAGCCAACAGCATTGTCGACGTAGAGACCTTGCAGAAGGCCAAATTGGTCAAGAAGGTGTACGATGGAGTAAAGATATTGGGAAGGGGGAAGGTTACCGTCCCCCTCACCTTACGGGTTCATCGGGTGACCAAAGGGGCGGCTGAGAAGATAGTGGCCGCTAAGGGAAGGATAGAGGGTATTTAAGTTGATCGGTACTTTTGCAAATATCCTTAAAATTCCAGAGCTCAAGAAACGAATCATCATTACCTTTCTGCTCTTGGGCGTTTATCGGATAGGGGTCCATGTTCCAACGCCCGGAATCAATAGCGATGCCCTAGCCTCCTTTTTCGCCCAGGCCAGGGGAACCTTATTCGGGCTATTCGACATGTTCACTGGGGGGGCCTTGGAAAGGTTTTCCGTCTTTGCCCTGGGAATTATGCCTTATATTAGCGCATCCATCATCTTGCAACTCCTGACCGTAGTTATTCCGTATTTCGATCGGCTGCAGAAGGAGGGGGAGTCGGGAAGAAAAAAGATCGTTCAATATACCCGCTATGGAACGGTGCTTTTGAGCCTCATCCAGAGTTTTGGTATCGCTATTGGCCTCAGGCAAATGGAAGCCGGGGGCATGCCTATCGTCACCGAAACCAGTTGGACATTCATCCCGATGACGATGATTACCCTTACCGCAGGGACTTCCTTCATCATGTGGCTGGGGGAGCAGATTACGGAAAGGGGGATTGGCAATGGGATTTCGCTGGTCATCTTTGCCGGAATCGTGGCAAGACTACCCCGCGCCTTCGGCAATAGCGTTCGACTGATAAGGACGGGGGAGCTACAAATCCTTCTGATGCTGGCCCTCCTTGTGTTCATGGTGGTGGTGGTGGGGTTTATCATTTTCATGGAAACAGGTCAGAGGCGGCTGCCGGTTCAATATGCGAAACGGATCGTGGGGCGGAAGATATACGGGGGGCAGAGCACTCACCTCCCCTTAAAGATAAACACCGCAGGGGTTATTCCCGCCATCTTCGCGTCGTCCATATTAATGTTTCCCTTGACCATTACACAGTTCATGCCCAAGACGTGGATGGAGACTTATCCTTGGCTCGATAAGATCATGAATAGTTTGGGCGCGGGGAGTATCCTCTATAACGTCCTGTACGTCGTCTTCATCATATTCTTCTGTTATTTCTACACCGCAATCGTCTTCAATCCCGACGACGTTGCCGATAATATGAAGAAGTTCGGGGGATATATACCGGGGATTCGGCCCGGGAAAAAGACGGCGGAATACATAGACCGAGTCCTGTCCCGGATCACTCTAGGTGGAGCCCTCTATGTTTCGGCGGTTTGTGTTCTTCCGACTATCTTAATTCAGAGATTCAACGTTCCCTTCTATTTCGGGGGAACGGCGTTGCTCATCGTAGTCGGAGTTGCCCTCGATACGGTGCAACAGATCGAATCCCATCTGCTGACCAGACAATATGAGGGATTGATGAAAAAGGGAAGATTGAAGAGCAGGCGGCGTTGACGGAGGGAGAATGGAGCTCCATGAACCTGATAATCATCGGCCCTCCGGGCTCGGGTAAGGGGACGCAAGGGAAGCTTATCGCAGGGAGGTACCGCATTCCGCGAATATC
>DAOVIU010000260.1 GCA_030673585.1 Pseudomonadota bacterium
AAGCGGAGAGAAGAGGCCAAATTGGGGGGAGGCCCCAGCAGGATCGAGAAACAGCATAGCAGGGGCAAGCTCACGGCCCGGGAAAGGTTGGATCTGTTGCTGGATCCCGGTAGTTTCAATGAGCTCGGTATGTTTATTACCCCCCAGCCGACTTCCTTTGGCCAGTTGGAGAAAAAGTTCTATGGGGACGGCGTGGCGACGGGATCGGGATTGGTCGATGGCAGGAGGGTATACGTATTCGCGCAGGATTTTACGGTAATAGGGGGTTCCCTCGGGGAAAACCACGCCAAGAAGATCTGCCTGGTGATGGAAAAAGCAATCCAGACCGGGTGTCCGATCATCGGGCTCATCGACTCCGGCGGAGCACGAATTCAGGAAGGCCTGGGTCACTACGGATCGATCTTCTACCGAAATACGCTGGCGGCGGGCGTCGTTCCCCAGGTTTCCGTTATTCTGGGCCCCTGCGCGGGAGGGGCTGTCTATTCCCCGGCCCTGAGCGACTTCGTGTTTATGGTGGAGGGAATCAGCCTGATGCACATTACCGGTCCCCAGGTAATCAAAGCGGTAACGGGGGAACGAGTCACCCCAGAAGAGCTGGGTGGGTCGGCGGTTCACCATACTCGAAGTGGAGTCGCACATTTCGTGGCCAAAGGAGAGAAGGAATGTCTCGATCTGGTAAGGGAACTCCTGGGCTATCTCCCGTCCAACAACCGGGAGCCTGCCCCCGTTCGACCCACTGATGATCCCATCGATCGAATGGAGGATGACCTGGAGAGTCTTATTCCCGAGGATCCCAAGAAACCCTATGATATGAAGAACCTGATCCGTTTGGTGGTTGACAACGGGGTATTCCTTGAGATCCAGGAGGGATATGCCCGAAATATCATCATCGCCTTTGCCCGGCTCAATGGGCACACCATTGGGATCATTGCCAACCAGCCCCTCGTTTTTGCCGGTTGTCTTGACATCAATGCCTCGGACAAGGCCGCCCGATTTATTCGGTTCTGCGATGCCTTTGGGATTCCCATTGTCAATTTCGTGGACTGCCCCGGTTATCTCCCCGGGACCCAGCAGGAATACGGGGGAATCATTCGCCACGGCGCAAAGATGCTCTATGCTTACTGCGAAGCAACGGTTCCTCGTGTCACGGTGGTTACCCGGAAGATCTATGGTGGGGCCATGTCCGGGATGTCGGTCAGCAAGCTGGTTGGCACGGACCTGACCGCGGTTCTTCCCTCAGCGGAGATTGCCATTATGGGACCTGAGGGGACCGCCAATATCATCTTCAAGGATGAGATTGAGAAGGCCGAAGATCCCGAGGCGATGAGGGAGGAGAAGGTACGGCAGTATCGGGAACAATTCGCAACCCCCTACGTTGCAGCCGAAAGGGGATGGATAGATGCCATTATCGAGCCCAAGGAGATCCGGCCCTTTCTGATTACCTCCCTTGAGCGTCTCAGGGGAAAACAGGAGAGAAGGCCCGAGAGAAAGCACGGGACAATCCCTCTCTGATTCTTGGGCAAGGACGGATTCCAGAAGGAGTGACCATGTTGGAGAAACTCGACCATATAGGGATCGCGGTGAAAGACCTCGATCAAGCAATGAAGCTTTACCAAGAGGCCTTTGGGATGGAACCCAGCATCG
Organism: Pseudomonadota bacterium; assembly: GCA_030673585.1. The sequence goes on from DAOVIU010000260.1 coordinate 1,645, forward strand.
TTTACGAATCCTCGTATACGAAGGCGAAGATCGCCTTTTTCCCCGTCGGTGAGGTCAGGGTTGAATTGATCCAGCCGTTTAATCCCGACAGCGTGGTGGGAAAGTTCCTGGAGAAGAAGGGCGAGGGAATTCATCATGTTTCCTACCGCGTGAAGGACGTTGACAGGAGCCTGGCGGAGCTGGAAAGGAAGGGTGTACAACTCATCGATAGGAAATCTAGGAAAGTAAGGGAAAACGAGAGGGTGGCCTTTTTACACCCCAAGAGCACCAATGGCGTCTTGGTTGAATTGATCCAAGAGGATTAGCCTTTCGAAGAATCCTCTAAGATTAGGTAAGCTGGCCGACAGTCACGGTTTCGGGGGAAAATATTTTCCCCTGAGTATTTATTTGTAAATCGGAAGGATTCTTTCCGTACTTGATATAAGCCTCTTTTCAACGTTTTGTTTTCTGCACATTTCGCTCTAACAGCCCCGCCTTAAAAGAAAAGGCGGGGCTGTTTATGTAAGATTCACCCTTATTTTTTATAGGGAACCCATTCTCCATTCTTGAGTATATTCAACTGGTATTCTTTGACAACCATGCCATCCTCGTCAATGCTGGTGAATCCGGTGACCCCTTCGAAGTCACGCACCTTATGCAATCCGCTCCTAATATCCTCAGCTGTTGTACCGTATTTTCTCATGACCTCGGCCAACAATTTTATGCCGTCATAGGTCATTGCGCCGTGCATTTCCGGTTCAACACCGAACTTTTCCGTAATATTCTTCTTGAAGTCTTGAACGATTTTTCTGGGATCATCGGGATTCCACCCGGCAATAGTGGCAATGAACCCCTCAGCCGCATCGCCCGCTATTTCGATAAATTGAGGCTCCTGGACGCCAGCATAACTGATCCATTGGACCCCGGTCATACCCACCTCTTTAGCTTGCTTCACGATCAAACCACTTTCCATATAATAGGACTCAAGGAATATCACCTCCGGCTTCAACGCTTTTACCTTGGTCAGCTGGGTCCTAAAATAGGTGGCATCTTGTGCATGGGCTTCATATGCCAAAACCTCGCCTCCCAATCTCTCCCATTCATCCTTGACCACCTTTGCCATGCCCACGCCAAACGCATTGTTGATGTACATAATAACCGCCTTCTTCATCTTGAGTTCATTCCAGACGAATTCAACCTGAGCTTTTCCTTCGTGATCCCCAAGAGGATTAATAGCAAAGATCCATGGTCCCCCTTTTCGAATTTTTGGATTCAATGCAGCTGTATTCAACAATACAGTCTTATTTTGGTTTGCTATCGGTATAGTGGCCAAAACAACACCGCTATACTGGGTCTGAAAAGCAGGCACATGATGTACATGGATAAACTTGTTCGCACAAGCTACGCCCTCTCTAGGTATCCCCTTGTGATCACACGTCACGAGCTCGATTTTTTTGCCGTGAATGCCCCCCGCCGCATTCTCCTCCTGAACCCTCAGCAGGGCACCGGCACTCATCCGCTCACCGTACTGAGCACCTGTGCCTGTCAAGGGGTAACACCCCCCAATTAATATCTTCTCGGCCGCTTCTGAACGAGGAATTCCGATCTGAGAAGAGGCCACGATAAAAAATGCCAGGAGAAGAACTCCCATCATCAGAGTTATCTCTTTCCCTTTCTTCATTGTCTTACCTCCTAAAATCACACGTGTTTTTTGTTGGACTATTCAAGCGAGCTCTATGTATATTGTATGTTTTTATGCCTGTTATGTTCTTATCCTCACCTCCTTTATTTTTATAATCCATGTCATACATTTTTATCATCACCTCCTCCCGATGTAGTTTTCCGTATTTTGAAAATAACCACTTTTGGGCTAGCCTCCTCGATAGCTCTTTAGCATAATTCTCCCATCCCCTATACCTCTCCCACCCCTCACCTATACTTTTGAGTTTTCTCAAAAAGCCTTCTCGAAGCGTGCCCGGAAATCCTCATACGTGGTATGCCGAGGA
>DAOVIU010000308.1 GCA_030673585.1 Pseudomonadota bacterium
AATTCGAAAACCTCACGCTCCGTCTCACACTTGGGCCCGCCTGCCATGACCACGGGCACGGGGCAACCATTGACAACCCTCTCAAAATTCTCGCACCAGTAGGTCTTAGCCACTTTAGCGCCCAGCTCAGCGGCAATCCGGCAGCACAGGGCGAGGTAGCGGGCGTCTCTCTTTTCCAGCTCTTTTCCAACAGCCGTAACTGCCATGACGGGGATCCCATAGTTTTCACACTCATCCACCAGTTTTCCCAGATTTAAAAGGGAGTCGTGTTCATACTGGCTCCCCACGAAGATCGACATGCCAACAGCGGCCACATTGAGGCGGACGACCTCTTGGACCGACGTGGTAATTCCCTCGTGGGAGAGGTCATCCCCGATGATGCTGGTCCCTCCTGAGACCCTGAGAATAATGGGGGGGCTGTTCCTTGGATCAACACAGGAACGTAATACTCCTCGCGTCACAAAAAGGGCGTCGGCGTAAGAAATAAGGGGCTTAATGGTTTCGCCGGGTTTTTCCAGTTTTGTCGTGGGACCCTGGAAATAGCCATGATCAATGGGCAAAAAGAAACAGTGGCCGTCTGGTTGGATCAGCCGAGCCAAACGATTTCGCATTCCCCAATCCATGATACCATCCTCCCTTTGAGATCCGCTTTGTATGTCGATTTTCCGTGGTGTGTCCGTCCATCAAAAACCAGGGAATACGCCCCCGCCGGGGACATTTCCCCTCTAGTTTTTGGGCTCAACAATAACCTTGATGGAATTCCCGGCCTCGGCAACCAATTTGAAGGCTTCGCCGATTTTGGCCAAACCAAATCTATGTGTAATCATCTCCTCCACGCGCAACCGTCGCAGACGAATCAGCTCAAGGGCTTCCACATGGTCTCCGGGGCTTCCCGCATAAGAAGTTGCGAGGGTGATATCGTTCCGAAAGAAAAGATCGTTGATGGAAAGAGGTACCGTTACCCCGGGATCCGTCGGGGCAAAAAAGAGCACCGTGCCGCCTCTTTCGACCGATTCCATGGCCTGAATCTGTGCGGATCTCGCCCCAGTGCAGACCAGAACTAGATCGGCCATCCAACCGTCATTAACCTCCCTCACTCGAGAGGGAATATCCTCTCTCGCATGGAGGACCACGTCGGCTCCCAAGCGCTGTGCGGCTTCCAGACGGCTTTCCACAATATCCGTTGCGACGATCCGGGCCGCACCCATGGCCTTGGCCACATGAACGTGGAGCAATCCGGTGACCCCGCTCCCCATGACGAGGACTGACTGTCCTGGCTCGAATCGCGCCATCCTCAGGGACCGCAAAACGCAGGCCACGGGTTCAATGAAAGTCGCCTCCTCAAAGGACACCTCATCGGGGAGGAGATAGACACCTCTGTCCACGTTAATTGCGGGAAGGCGCACATACTCGGCGAAGCCGCCCGGGTCAAAATGGGTTTGGCGCAACGTGTCGCAAACGGTGTGATGTCCGCTGATACAATAACGACAGGTGTTGCAGGGCACATGATGAGATGCGGATACGCGGTCCCCCCTTTTATAGTGCCGGACGCCCTGGCCTACCTCGGCAACTTCTCCCCCAATTTCATGGCCCAGAACCAGGGGCACCTTATCCCGGCGATACCACTCCATCACGTCGCTCCCACAAATACCGCTGGCCTCAATCCGAATCAGCAGTTCGCCCGGACCGATTTGGGGCACGGGCATCTCCTCAAGGCGCACGTCATTATTGTTATAGTACATCCCTACCCGCACGCTATCTATCCCCCGACTTCTTCAATGGGAACAGACATCCGGCCGACATGATATAGAGCTACCCCCTTTCTGTCAAGTATCCGGGGGCGCCAACCCGACATTCTACATGCTCAGCCAGCCACCATCCACGAATATCGTTTGTCCGGTGATGTAGTCCGATGCATCCGAGGCCAAGAAGACTGCAGCCCCAACCAGATCCTCCGGCTCAGCCCACCTGCCCAGGGGAATACGGCGTGTTATCTCGGCGAAGCGTTCCTCGTCCTGACGGAGCGGTTCGGTGAGCTCCGTATTCACCCAGCCCGGTCCAATGGCGTTCACCAAGATGTTATACTGTGCCCAATCATTCGCCATGGATTTGGTGAGTTGGATCAAACCTGCTTTGCTCGCCGCATAGGCTGGAATCCATTTCGCTCCCTGCACGGCGATGATGGACGACATATTGATTATCTTTCCCTTCCTCTTGCGAGAAATCATTTCCCGTGCAACCGCCTGGGCGAGGAAAAAGGAGCCTTTCAAGTTGACATTGATCACCTCATCCCAGTCTTCCTCTGAGTAGTTTTCGGAGGGATTACGCCGAATAGTTCCCGCATTGTTAAAGAGAAAGTCGATTTTCCCGAACTCCTTCATCGTTCGATTCACGAGTCCCCTAATATCCCCCATCCTTGATATATCCGCCTGAACGGGAATCACACGGCCGCCGAATTGCCGAATCTCCCGCGCCGTTTGCTCCAATCTCTCCTTCTTGCGGCCGGTAATTACAATTTCGGCGCCGGCCTGCACAAGACCTGTGGCGATACCCTTCCCAATTCCCGATCCACCGCCGGTGACGATTCCGCTTTTCCCCTTCAGGCCAAATTTTTCGATAACCATCTCTCCCTCCCTCAAGGTGATCCTCAAACTCTAACTCGAAGATTAAACCAGGATGCCGAAGGGCTATTCCGGGAGCAAAACGATTCGGTTTTTCGATATCGGCAGTCATCAAACAGATATCAGCCGCGCGGATGCGCTAGCTAGATATCATAGAGAATAATTTGGAAATCGCAAGGAAAATGGCGGCTAATCCTGTCACCAATGCACGGAAAGGCGAACAAAATCAAGCTATTTGAACTCACATCTCACGTAATAAAGGATTAGCGGGGCATGAGGGAATGTTAACAGAGGCAAACCAAGGAGTTTGAATAAGCTACCTTTTCAATCCAGACCAACAACATCTCGCTCCCCCGACCACAATGGATGAGAGGAAGAGGGGTTATTCAACTTTAATCTTTACCTCCTTTGCCTTTACCTTCTCCGATTTGGGAAGGGTAACCTTAAGGATTCCATTCTTGTAGGATGCC
>DAOVIU010000326.1 GCA_030673585.1 Pseudomonadota bacterium
AAGCTAAGGACAAAGATGAGAGGTTGGAGGGTGGAGGGTGACGAAAAGAGGGTCCTGCGGTGCTGCTGTCAAGCAGTGCTGCAGTCAAAAAATAATGCGGTCATGTGGTGTTGCCGTGTTGCTGTCCTGCAGTCGATCACTTGGTGTTGTGGTGTTCCCGTGTTGCAGTCAGGGGAAAAGAAAAAGGGATAGGTGCAGGTTGCGTTCCTATCCCTTCTTCCACGGCCGCCTAAGACTCTATCTGGTTAGGCCGTACTGCTTTATTTTATAGAGGATAGCCTTGTAGCTGATGCTCAGCAGTTTTGCCGCCATTTTGCGGTTCCAGTTGGTCTGTTCCAGTACCTTCAAAATGGTCTCGCTTTCGGCCTGCATGGCAGCTCTGCGGCTGACCTCCTTTAAGGGGAGTATGGGAGAGACTGTGCCCTGGAATTGCGTTTGCGATTTTTGGAAAAACTTCCTCCCCTTGATTTCGGAGCTCAGTTCCTCGATTATGGCGGCCTCATCGCCCAGTACAACGAGGCGTTTGACCATATTCTCCAATTCGCGGATATTGCCGGGCCATTGGTGGTTCATAAACATCTTCATCAATTTCCGAGAAGGGGGATTTGCCTCTTTATCGTATTTCTTGGCGTATCTGTCGAGAAAGAGATTGACGAAGACGGGGATTTCCTCCCTTCTCTCCCTCAAAGGGGGGACGAGGATATTGACCACGTTTAATCGATAGTACAGATCTTCCCTGAAATGACCATCCCTAACGGTTGATTCCAGGTCCTTGTTGGTGGCCACCAAAACCCGGACATCGACCTGGATGTCCTTTTTGCTTCCCAGCCGCGAAAACTGCCCGTCCTGAAGAACCTGGAGGAGCTTAGCCTGTAGCGCAGGGCTGATGTCTCCAATCTCGTCCAAGAAGATGGAGCCGTTGTGAGCCAGCTCGAATTTTCCCGGCTTCTGCCGATAGGCGCCAGTGAAAGCCCCTTTCTCATACCCAAAGAGCTCGCTTTCGAGGAGCTGTTCGGGAAGGGCAGCGCAGTTGACCTTGATGAAGGGTTTATCCGTCCGAGGAGAATTGAGGTGCAGGGCGCGGGCCACGATTTCCTTTCCAACGCCGCTCTCCCCCTGAATGAGGACGGTTACATCGGTATTGGCCACTTGATCGATGACCTCCCTGATTCGGTCCATCTTTTTCCCGAAAAATATAAACGATTCCCCCATCCCGAGAGCTTTTGCCACTTTAGGGGCTCCCGCCGAATATTGTCTCTTTTTCGGTAATCGTTTCTCCGGTGTGATTCCAGCCTGCTCTGAAGGCGTTTCACCCAGCGGATTGGAGTTGCCCGGGGCGAAAGTTTCCTTCGTGCTCACTTTTTCCTTGAATTTTTCCATTTCCCGAAGTTCGGTAGCATATCGGGTGCTCGAGAGAACAACTCCAACCTGGGCGGAGGCGTAGGAAAGGGCCCTTATATCGTATTCGCTGAATGCCGCCTCTTTGGAATGGCTGAGATTAAAGACTCCAACGGTTTCGCCGTCTTCCCTGATGGGGACGCAGAGGAGGGATTTCACCTGGCTCCTCGATCCCACAATACCTACAAACCGGGGCTCCAGGGAAACATCATTGAGCAACAGCGGTTCGCCCCGCTCGATAACCCAACCGGCGACGCCCTCGCCGACCTCAAAGCGCTTTCCCGGTGACAACTCCAGGGAGTAGTAATTGCTCGTCGAATCTTCCCTTCCTCTTGCTGCCCGCAAGACCAAAAGGTTTGAAGCGGGATCTTTCAACATGAGGGAACAGTTGTCGGCGTCTATCTCCTCGATCACCACATCGAGGATGGTTTTACAGATTTCCGGGAAATCGGGGATTAACTGTAACGCACCATTGACACGCTGAATAAAGGATAGGTTTACCTCTCCGGACCAGCTATCCATCATCTATACCCCAAAGAGTAGTGCTGCCGTGCTGCGGTGCAGGTAATGCCTGAGGTTGAAGGTTAGAGGTTAAAGGCATCAAATACCCCAATGAGTTAGTGCTGCAGTCTAATCCGATGCCCCTTTTCGGGGGCGTTTGATTCCGTATTTGGCCATTCTTATGCCGAGCATCTTGCGCGTGATTCCCAACTCCTTTGCCGTGTTATGGAGGTGCCAATTGGTTTGATGCAGTTTCGTGAGTATATATCTCTTTTCAATATCGGACACGATGTCGATGAGGGACATCTTCTCCTCCTCAATGAGGTCTTCGGAGAAGTCCTGCGATGAGATCTGAGGAGGGAGATCTTTGGCCGTGACGGTTTCATTTTGGCAGAACAAGATTATCTGTTGCACCACATTCTCCAGTTCCCTGACGTTTCCCGGCCAGGGATACCGTTTCAGCTTCTCCACCACATCGGGGAGTATCCGGACCGGCCTCTTCCCTTCACGGTACTTATTGAGGAAATGCTTGATTAAGAGCGGGATGTCCTCTTTTCTCTCCCTCAAAGGGGGGATGCTAATGGGCACGACGGATAGCCGATAGTAGAGATCCTGGCGGAACCGTTTGTTTCGTACCTCCTCATAGAGGTCTTTATTGGTTGCGGCAATGATCCTTACATCGGCCCTGATGGTTCGGCCACTGCCAACGCGCTGAAATTCCTTTTCCTGAAGGATACGGAGCAGCCTTTTTTGGAAGTTGAGGGGAATTTCCGCGATTTCATCCAGAAAGAGGGTTCCCCCTTGAGCCAGTTCGACCCTCCCCGATTGATCCTTTATTGCACCGGTGAAGGCGCCTCTGCTGTGGCCGAAGAGCTCGCTGGTAATCAGGCTATCCGTGAGGGCACCGCAGGCCACTGTCACCATAGGTTTATCTTCGCGATGACTCCT
>DAOVIU010000269.1 GCA_030673585.1 Pseudomonadota bacterium
AACCGGAGAGGTTTTGGGGGAACGGCCCATGTCACAACGGAGAGATGCCATGCGGATCATCGAGCGGGAATCGGGTCTTGAGGGCCTGATCCTGAGGCCCCTGTCGGCAAAGCTCCTTCCCTTAACCATGCCGGAGGAAAAGGAGTGGGTCAGCAGGGAAAGGATGCTCGCTATTGCTGGCCGGTCCAGGAAACCCCAGATCAAATTGGCCTCGGATTACGGCATCACCGATTATCCGTGTCCGGCGGGGGGTTGTCTCCTAACTGATCCGGGCTTTGCATTGAGGATGAAGGACTTGATGAAGAACGCCCCCGATTTTTCGCTGAACGATGTCCACCTCCTCAAACTGGGGAGGCACTTCCGCCTAACGCCCATGGCAAAGGTGGTGGTGGGCAGGAATGAGGAGGAGAACGGGAAAATTCTGTCCTTTAGCAGGGAGGGGGATGCGATTCTGAGGGTCAAGAATTTCCCGGGCCCCCTTGCCCTCGCAAGGGGTGATATAAACCACCACGAGATCCTTAAGTCAGCCATCATTACGGCCAAATACAGCAAGGCCAAGCTCCTACCGGAGGTTGAGGTCGAGTATCGGGTCATCCCCATGCCTCCGGGGGAAATTTTGGTTCCCCCCTCCATGACCGAGGATGAGCTGAAACCATTGAGGATCAATTGAACGAAAGTTGGCCTAGCATCCAACAAACAGGGAGGAATTCAATGGCAGAGAGCAAACTATTTTCCCAAGTCGGGGAGAAGGAAGTCACCCGGGCCATTGTGGGAGAGTTCGCAAAGCAATTCATGGAATATGTGGAAAGCGATTGTCTCATCATCGGGGGCGGCCCCAGTGGCCTGATGGCCGGGAAGGAGTTGGCATCCAAAGGGGTGAAGACCCTGATCGTGGAGCGGAACAATTACCTGGGCGGAGGATTCTGGATCGGCGGCTACCTCATGAACAAGGTGACGGTAAGGGATCCCGCCCAGGAGGTATTAGGGGAACTGGGTGTCCCCTATGAGAGGGTAAATAGTGGCTTGTATGTTGCCGATGGCCCTCACGCCTGCTCCAAGCTCATCGCCGCCGCCTGCGACGCGGGGGTGAAATTCGCCAACATGTCCATCTTCGAGGATGTAGTCCTGCGAGAGGGAAACCGTGTAAGCGGTGCGGTCATCAACTGGACACCCATTAAGGCGCTCCCCAGGGAGATCACCTGTGTTGATCCCATCGCTCTGGAATCCACATTTGTGATTGACTCCACGGGGCATGAGGCCTGCGTCGTAAGCAGACTGGAGGAAAGGGGCATTGTCGAGACGAAGGGCTTTGGCGCCATGTGGGTGGAGATGTCCGAAGACCTGGTGGTGGAGCACACGGGTGAAGTACACCCGGGACTGGTGGTCATCGGGATGGCCGTGGCAACGACCTACGGCCTCCCCCGGATGGGTCCCACCTTTGGGGCAATGTTGCTGTCCGGGAAAAGGGGGGCCGAGGTGGTTATGGAAAAGCTGGGATGAAAGGGAGTCCCAGAATCACTGGCTTCCACCTCTATGTAGAGGGATTGATCACGGATCTACGGGTTCAAGAGATCATCCGATACCTTCGGAAATGGATGAAGGGGAGTCATATTGATTTTCGGGGGAATTTCTTCCGATATCATCTCGGAACCCTGCTCGAAGGAGAAAGACGGGGGCTGGTCCAGCAATTGGCCGAGGAGCTCGCCATCCTTCGAATAAGGGATGCCACCGTAAGGCACTCGCGGGACCGTAGGCCAATGAATGCTGAAGTGGCATATGAGAGGCGTCGAATAGAACAGGAGGATTTCAAATCCTTTGGCATCCTGTACGATGGTTTTGGCCTCCAACGGATTTTTTCAAGTCTGATCTCCGAAGATGAGCGGAACTTAGACCATTGCCATATCACCTTCACCAATCAGCTCCTGGGGACCTGGGATGAGGATGATCGCCGCTATCACGCCAGAGTAAGCGTTTATGGATTTCCCTCCGTTATTTCGACCACAGGGGTAGTGGAGGCACCGGCCAAACCCCGGGAGTTTTACCTCAAAAAGCGACTGGGCATCCCTTCAGATGTGTTGAAGAGCGAGTTCAGGGGAAGGTTTATCGATCACGAAGATCCAATGTTAACCGAGGTCATAAAGGGATACGTAATGCAAACCCTCTTCTTCCACACGACCGGGGATCCTTTTTGCGATGACCCGGAGTGCAGGTTATACAACGCCCACTGGCAGGAGGAACTCGTCCGGGCTCAATTGGGTGGAGAGTACGAGTTTTGTAAAAACCACCGGCGATTTCTGAATCGTCACGCAGGCCTCATAAAGCCCAGCAAAAGGGTTTGAATTCTCCGCAAAGGATGATGGAAACCTCGTAATCGGCAGCTATGGCAAAAAATTTCTTGACTAATTTAGTAGGTAATGTCACAATGTGCAACATGAGATTGCCGAACTCAAGGCCGTTATGGGGTGAGGATCGTCTTCTCCATCGGTTACCATGGAGGGGGAGCAGGGGTACGGGCTAACGATTTGTGATTTCCGGTAGTTTTGCCTCGGGTTCGCAAAGCTTTCTAATCCGCAGCCGATAATGTCTTGGGGTTATCATCGCTTTATGTGGACACTACGCAGTATGACTAAATCCCGCATATCAGTGGGGCTTTTATGCCTTTCCTTTTTAGTGCTCTCAGTCAAAGTGGTGCCGGAGAGCTGCAATGCCCTTGAAAGGGAAAGGCCTCATATGAACCATCTCCATACCGTTCCAGGTATAAATTGGAACCTTTCTTCCATGCCTGGCCTTCCCCACGAGAATCAGTGTTCTTGCTCTTTACCCGGGGGGGCATGCTGCATGGGCCCCATAAATAGCACACCCAAAGATTCCCATATTTCCCTCTTCTACGGAGACAATCTTCGGCCGTTATCCGTACTGCAGGCCGCTATGATGAAACCTTTTGACCATAAACCCTTAAACCTGAAAGATAGGTGTTTTCACAATTTCAATTCCTTTAACCAAAAAGCGGCCTTTCTCGCCAACTGTACCTTCCTGATTTGATCCTTCCTCATTCATCCTGAGCTTCAGGTTTGATTCTAGCACATTGAAAAGAATCCAGTGAAACCGAGCTCGTGGTGAATTTTATCGCCTATTGCCCATTGTCCCTCGTGGTCAACTGATTCTTCGATCTGAACATTGTCGGAGACTTTATCCCTTTTGGGAGGGAAAATTCATGATACGTCATTTGAAACTAATTTCTTTGGTCGTGACCCTTGGTCTGTTTGTTTTCTTAGCACCTCGTTTCCCCGATATACCCGCATTTGCCGGGGACGCGATAGCCTCTGGGACGATGCCAAAAGGAGGGAAAAAGGCATGGCTTGGTGAAATCACAGAGGTCCTGGGGTGCTATTCCGGTTGCGACCTGACATTAAAAGAATGTGAACGGGATGACCCTGATTGCCAGCTTCGACCTACACTTTTACAAAAGCTTCCGGCCGCAATGGAATTAGGGGGGCCATCCCTGGTTCAACTAGGCGGATGCACCTGCGGCTGTGGATATAAATTGGCTGAATGCCT
>DAOVIU010000102.1 GCA_030673585.1 Pseudomonadota bacterium
ACGAAGTAGATCACCCGCGCCTTTTCCTTTTGATACTGGTGATCCGGGACGTCCCGCATAAATTCCGTCCATGAGGTGCGGTCCTCGTTGGAATCGCCTGAGATGTTGAAGTCGTTTTCCAGCGCCTGCGCGACCCGATCGACCACCTTGGGGTATTGACTCCTATCGACTAAACACTCCCTTCCCGCGAGAATTCCCTCATTTGTCTCAACGGAGGGGAAGCACGTTTGGGTACACGCCCTGCACCCCGTACATCGGAAAAGGGATTCCTTTATTTCGGGCGTCCAATCGATTTTTCCCTCGATGACGGCCCTGATAATGGCATTTTTCCCCCGAGGGGTGGCCCATTCCATGCCTCGGGCAGCATAGATGGGGCATACCGAAAGACAGAAGCCACACCGGTTGCATTTGGCCACCTCATCGTAAAATTGCTCCTTGAGATCCTCTCGCTTCATCCCTACACTCCTCCTATGAATCGGCCTGGGTTGAGGATACCCGCAGGGTCTATCTGTTCCTTTATGCTGCGCACGAGCCGATAATCGCTTCGGAGTTTCCCCCATACATCTACTCTCTGCTTGACTGGAGGGGGAGACGATTCCACCCCCAGGTTGCCCTCGTATTGGGATGCCTCAGAGGTAAATTGCGCGATGAGTTCCACTAAGGAATTAATCCTTGAATCCAAATCCTCCCCTACCAACACATGGGAGTAGAGGATGCCGTTTCCGCAGCGGTTGATGAAGGCGCAGTCCAACCCCAAATCACGGGCGATTTTTTCGTAACTCACCAGGAGGTCACCGCTCTTGGCGATCAAGACGTTGGACTTCAGGCATATGAGGTTCGGGTAGTCCTTGGCCAGCCCCTGGGCGAAGTCTCGAATACCCTTCCAGAAATCGTCATGCTGCTGCGCATCTAGGGGCACTACGTCAAGAGCTCCATGCTTTCTCCCCCGTTCCCCTATCTCAGAGACCTGCCTCTCAACGGTCTCAGCGACTCCTTCCAACCCGACGGCGATGAGGTAGTGTCCCTTTTGGGAAGGCATCAGATGTTTCATCTTATCCGCGGCGGTGGCATTGAGGAGGTCTATGGACGCCGGAAGTAATGGGGAGTTTATGATCTCGCGAACGAAGTCGTAGGCCTCATCCAATCCCGGGAAGGGGATCAATAGGGTCTGTTTCTTCTCGGGGAGGGGAAGAAGGTTGAAGGTGATCTCACAGATGATGCCGAGGGTTCCACAGGACCCGATCAGGAGCTTAACCATGTCATAGCCGGAGACGTTTTTGACCGTCTTCCCGCCTGAGACCACGATATCCCCGTTGGGAAAGACGGCCTTGATTCCGGTGATCGCATCCCTGGCCGTGCCGTAAAGTAATCGTTTGGGTCCACTGGAATTGGTGGCAACGATACCACCCAAGGTGGCCTTATCCGTGAAAGGTGGATCCAGGGGAAGGAAGTATCCCCTTTTCTCCAAATCTCTTTGGACCTCACTCAAGATGATTCCACTTTCCACGGAGAGGGTTAAATTCTCGCAGTCACGGTCCGTAATCCGATTGAGTCGACCGGTAGAAAGGACGAGGTCCGCCTTTTTGGGAATCCCGCCTATCCCCATTTTTGTTCCATTCCCTCGTGGTATTATGGCCAGCCGATACTCATTGGCATAGGCAACGATCTCTGAAGCCTCATCGATCGTCCCCGGGGAGACGTTCGCTTTCGGTACCTTCCCATCAAATGCGTAGTCTTTGAGTTTGTCCGCATCATGGATTACATGGGCTTCCCCCACAATCCCTTTCAGCTTGGAAATCAGTTTATCAGGAGTAGACATGGCCAGTTCTCCTTTCCCGGTTAAGCCTCGGCTTCGGGTATGACCTTTCCGGGATTATAGATGTCTGTGGGATCGAAGGCTATTTTAACCTTCTTCATGGCCGCCATATCCCGAGGGGTGAAGACGAAGGACATTTCCTTTATTTTCTCCGTACCGATTCCATGCTCGCCGCTGATGGTTCCGCCAGCATCCACGCACAATTTCAGGATCTCGGTCCCGGCCGCATGAACCTTGCTCAATTCCTCCTCATCCCGCTCGTCGAAGAGGATGAGGGGATGGAGGTTCCCGTCCCCCGCATGGAAGACGTTCGCAATTGCAAGATCGTACTTCTTACCCACCTCCATGACCTTCCTCAAGATCTCCGGAAGTTTCGTCCTGGGTACGGTTCCGTCACAGACAACGTAGCTGGGGCGAAGACGGGAAATGGCGCCGAAGGCCCCCTTTCGGCCCGCCCACAGTTGGGCTCTCTCCTCCTCATTCTTTGCGGCCTTAACCTCACGGACGTTGTTTTTCCTGCAGATTTCCATAATCCGTTGGGCAAGTCTCTCCATTCCATCCTTGAGCCCATCTAGCTCGATCAAAAGCACAGCTTCCGCATCGAGGGGAAAGCCGGCATGGATCGACTCTTCAACGGCCTTGATAGTGAGTTTGTCCATCATCTCAAGAGTGGCCGGGATGATACCATCGGCAATGATGGCGGAAACCGTGGTTCCGGCATCCTCCAGGGTATTGTAAATGGCCAGCATCGTCTTAACGGCTTCGGGTTTAGGCATAATTCTCAGGATTATCTTGGTAGCTATTCCGAGAGTCCCTTCAGAACCCACGAAGACTCCCGTCAAATCGTACCCTGGATTGTCCAAGGCCTTGCCCCCGATCTGGATGACCTCACCATCAGAGAGGACCACTTCGGCCCCCAAGATGTGATTGGTAGTTACTCCATACTTGAGACAGTGGGGTCCCCCCGAATTCTCCCCGACATTCCCGCCGAAGGTGGAGACCTTCTCACTGGCAGGGTCCGGTTGGTAGACATACCCATAACGGGCCAGTTCGTTCTTGAAGACCAGGGTGAAGATCCCCGGTTCCACTATGGCCCTCTGGTTTTCGGTATCGATTTCCAAGATCCTGTTCATCCTGGAAAAGTGGAGGACAATTCCCCCTCGGGACGGGACGGTACCTCCGCTCAGATTGGTCCCAGATCCCCTGGCAACGATGGGAAGACCTTCTTTGTGGGCGAACCTGACGATTTTGGAAACTTCCTCCGTTGAACCCGGCAGGACGATGCAATCAGGCCTTCCCTTGTAGAGGGAGGCATCGTAACCATAGAGCATCAGGTCCATTTCCGATACGAGCACGTGTTCCCGCCCTACGATCTGAGCAAGTTCATCGACCATTTTTTCCCGTTCCATCGGTATTCTCCTTTAAACCGAATGTTCGATATCAATCCCCGAATCGATCTCCTGTCCTCAGGTCGATCGATTTGGCGAATTCGGTTGCCTCCATCTTCTTGCCCTTATCAACCCTGAGCCTGCCGATTTCGATAATACCGTCCTTTACCGCTACCCGGACACCTCCTTTTTGGATGGAGAGTATCTCCCCCGGGGGTTTTTCCGGGGCCACGAGGTGCAGTTTGGCAACATAAAGCCTTACCCTCTTCCCCTTGAGGGTAGTATGGGCACCCGGTTGGGGATCGCAACCCCGGATCAAATTATACAGATCTCTACTCGATTTCTTCCAGTCCACGGCAGCAACGGTATCATCGCAGGGGGGTTCGTAGGTTGCCTCCGATTCATTTTGGGGAATCCTCGGTGTTTCCCCCTTTTTTATCAATTCAACGGCTTCCAGCATAGCCTCGACGCCCATGGGAAAGAGAGTGTTGAAGTAGAGGGAACCCGTGGTATCGTCAGGGGCGATCTCAATTTCTTTTTGCAGTAAGATGGGACCGGTGTCGATGCCCTCGTCGGCCCAAAAGATGGTGAGACCGGTACGCGTGTCACCTTGGATGATAGCCCAATTAATGGCACTGGCACCACGGTGTCTGGGCAAAAGAGAGGGGTGATAGCATATCGTTCCCAGGGAAGGGATACGGAGCAGCCTTTCGGGGATGATATCGGTCACAAATGCCAGCATTGACAAGTCCGGGTGCAATCCCTCATACACATCATCCACCTGAGGATCCCGCATCTGGTTTGGCCGGAAGGCGGGAATCCCGGATTTTTTGGCCAATTCCTGCATTGGTTCCCCACTTTTATCCGGGGGGCAGAAGACTCCGACTAGATCTTCTCCCTTTTGGGTCAAGGCCGCAAGTACCTTCTCGCCGAAGGATCCCTGCCCGACTACGACAATACGCATTGCCTGAATCCTATGGTAAAGCTCAATGGATAGTTCTGGGCCTAAGATTCGGGCTGCTTCCGCTGAGCCTCCATGGCGGATATCTCCTCCATGGTGGCGAGCACCGTCTTCGCGTTTTCATAAACGGGGGTGTCCACCATCTTCCCCTGGTAGGTGACGGCCGCCGCTCCTTTGGCAATTCCCTCCTCCTCAAAGACCTTCACAACGCCGTTTGCCCATTCCACATCCTCCGGGGATGGTGTATAGATGCGGTGGGAGGGCTCGATCTGGCCCGGGTGAATGAGCATCCTTCCCTCATAGCCCAGCTGTCGCCCGAAGGCAGTGCTCTTCTCAAAGGCCTCAGTATCCTTAAACGCCACGAAGGGGCAATCGATGGCGACGCAGCCCGCCGCCCTGGCGGCGACAGGTGTGTGTGCCCGGGCATAGTATTGCTCCTCCCCTTCGGAGGTGAGCTTTACCCTCATGTCTTTTGTATAGTCAACCGCACCAAAGATGAGAGAATTGACCCGCTTGCTGGCTATGGCCGAGGGATAGGCGTTAATCACCCCCTTAGCCGTCTCAATCAGGAGCTGGATGGCGATGCTGCCTATCTCCAAGCCTCTCCTTAGCTCCAATTCCTCCAGTTTCCAATCGAGGCGGATGACGTGCTCCGGCCCACCGCATTTGGCCAGGCAGACACCTGAAAGCCCCTCATGGACCACTGCCTCGCAGTCGTCGTTGGTCATTTCGGTTTCCCAATTGTTGATTCGAACGTAGACGACGGATCCACCCTCTCCGGCATACTTCAAGTTCTCCCTGGTCATTTCACGGGCCTTCGGTTTCTCCGCGGGGGGAACGGAATCCTCCAGGTCCAGGGTAATGATGTCGGCTGTAATGGAGGGAGCCTTGGATACCAATTTTTCATTGTTTCCCGGAACATAGAAAACGGATCTCATAACAGTCATCTTGGCACCTCCTTTAAGGTTCTTAGGATACGTTTGCCCCTTAGGCTTTGATTAGTCGTTTAATGGTAGGGGCGATTTCATCGGGTCGGTCAACTACGTGGACTCCGGCCTCTTTGAGGGAACGGATCTTGTCCTTGGCCGATCCCCTTCCCCTTTCTATGATACTGCTCGCGTGGGAGAATCGCATGCCTTCGGGAGCCCACGCACCGGCGACGTAGACGACGAGGGGCTTGGTGAACCTCTTTTCCCTCACTGCTGATGCAGCTTCCTCCTCGTAGGGGCCGCCAATTTCACCGAAGACGGCGACGGCCTTGGTATCCTTATCCTCCTGAAAAAGGGGCAGGATGTCCCCCATAGACTGTCCCACGACCGGCTCCGTTCCAATATGCAATACCGTACTCACCCCGAGGCCAGCTTCCTTAATGGCCCATGGGACCGTGCCGGACTGCCCACCACTTCTGGAGATAACCCCCACGGGTCCAGGCACGAATACCCTTTTTGCGAATTCCGGGGTGCCGCCCAACCAGCCGGCAGCAGCGATTCCGGGGCTGATAATACCGATTGCACCAGGCCCCAACAGGCGGGTTCCCTTCAGCTTGGCATAGGCCATCATCTCGAGGATATCA
>DAOVIU010000321.1 GCA_030673585.1 Pseudomonadota bacterium
GAACCGGTATCTCATAGAGGGAATGGCCAGGGTGGGAAAGGGAGAGCCCTTTGTGGCAACCAATAGGAAGGAAGCGCTAAAGCTGGCCGAGAAGTTTTCCGACTATATCCAGTCCCCTCTTCTTACCGATATCGGGGTCAAATTTCAGGGTTTTGAGGCGTATGATGTGGAGCCCCCTTCTCTCCCGGATCTTTTTGCTCGGAGACCCCTCATCCTCTTTGGGAAATATAGAGATGCCCGAGGGAAAATCGAGGTTAGCGGTAGGACGGTCCGGGGCCATTACGCAAAGGGGATCGAGGTAAGCCCGTCATTGGAAGATGAGGATAACGGAGCCCTTAAGTACCTCTGGGCCAGGGAATGTATAGCCCGCCTTTCTGATTACGGGCGTGTAGGGGCAAGAGTATCCGAGGAGGTGAAGAATCTCGGCATGAAATACCACCTTATAACCAAATATACCTCCTTTGTAGCCGTTGATACCATTGTGAGGGATACCGGGGAGCTCGTTACGGTCAAGCAACCTTTGCCATTACCTGAAGGGGTAAGCGATTACGCGGTGGGCAATTCCCGGGGCAAGGTGGTCGCTCCTCGTGTTTCTCTTGCTGATCGTGTAATGAGCCCACTACCGGAGAAAGAGGCGGGGCATGTTCGCCCTCGCGAGGAGAAAAAGGAGCTCTCCCGGGTTTACATCATGGGCGGAAGCCTTCCACGCGGAATCACCATGGGAGAAGTTGAGAAGATATTCTCTCCATTGATGGGAGAGTTGGAGAAGGCCTTCAAGAAATGGGGTTCAAAGAAATTAGTCGTGCTTTTGAACATTGAAGGAGGGAAGGTAAAGAGCATCCAACTCAAGAACTTTCAAGGGAAAAGCCCCGAGAAAGAGGTACTGGAGAAGATTTTACAAAAGCTTGTCTTTTCTTCATCAGTAAAGGGCAAAATGGAGCTGGAACTCCTGTACGTTTAGTGAACAGACAGTCGTAGGTAAAACCTCGACTGCCTGCTACCCCTCTAAGGCCAGTCTCTCTTAAGGGCTGGCCTTCCTCTTCCTGCTGTTCACCCTCAATGGATACCTCACTTTTCTAGCACATTCCATTCAGGGGTACCTGTTTTCTCAAAAAACCCAGGAAACTCCATCCATGCAATCCCTTGACACGGGCTATCGATATTTTTTAGATTGAAGGGATAAAGGAAGATAGAGAGGAGAAATCCCATGGCTGAAGAAGAGGTGAAAATCTACACCAGCCCGACCTGACCATATTGCAGGATGGCGAAAGAGTATCTTTCGCAACAGGGGGTTCCCTACAAGGATTTCGACATTACCCGCGATCGGGAAGCCTTCAACGAGATGGTGAAGATTTCAGGGGCCCGGAGCGTTCCGGTCATCGCGGCCCTTGATGAGGTGATGGTTGGCTTTGACAAGGGGAAGCTGGATGGCATTCTGGAGCGTCTCAAGCAGAAAAAGACTAGTAGGGACCCTCTCCTACAATAACTCTACTCCAACCTCGTTGATATATTGGAAGCCGAGGCAGCATCCTCAGCCAGCCTGAGGGTATTTGTCACCACTATGCTCACCGTTACATTGGCTTCTTTTCAAAATGAACCCCTAGATGCAGCTGCCGCTTGCCGGGACGATTCCCGAGGAGATTTTTTTTTACTCCCTTCTTGAAAATGAGAAAGGGTGCATTATGGAGATCCCTATTCCCTACGGACAAGAGCACGTATCAGTCAGAGTTCCAGACGAGAACGTACTGGCTGTGGTTCACCCCAATAGAGTGAATATAGCTCCGGAACGAGAGACCCTCCTCGGGGCTTTGGAACACCCGGTGAAAAGCCCCTCGTTTTATGAATTCCTCGATGATGCCCGGGACGTCCTCTTCATCGTCAACGATGGAACCCGTCCCACTCCCACGGCTAAGGTTCTGGAAATCCTCCACGAGCGGATCCGAGGAATCGATTCCCGCTTCATTGTGGCCACCGGGGCCCACCGGGAACCAACCGAGGAGGAATTCCGGTTCATCTTCGGTCGTTTATATGGGGAATTGCGGGATCGGGTTCACGTTCACGATTCCCACGACTCCTCCCAGATGATCCACGTGGGAACTTCCCGAAATGGCACCGAGATGTATGTGAACCGACTGGGGGTGGAGGCCCACAAGCTCATGGTTATTGGCTCGGTGGAACCGCACTACATTGCCGGCTATACGGGAGGGCGGAAGTTCTTCCTTCCCGGCATCGCCTCGTACGGGACCGTCGAGCGAAATCACAGCTATGCGATCAGTCCCGATGTTAGGCCGTTGGCCTTAGCAGGGAATCCGGTCCACGAGGACATGATGGACGCCATGGGAACCCTGGGGGACAAAGAGATTTTCTCCATCCAGCTGGTACTGGACCGGGATCGCCGAATTTATGCGGCCGCAGCAGGGGATATCAACGGCTCCTTCGATGCGGCCATCGAGCGGGCCAACGAGGTTTTTTGCGTTGACGTTCCTGAGGAGGCGGACATCGTGGTCTCCGTGGCCACATATCCCATGGATGTAGACCTGTACCAGTCCCAAAAGGCCCTGGATAACGGAAAGCTCGCCCTCAATGAGGGGGGCATCCTCATCCTGGTAAGCAAGTGTCGCACCGGAGTGGGGGGGAGGACATTTTTCGAACTGCTGGCCGGTTCAAAGACTCCTGAAGAGGCCTTGGGACATATCAACCGGGGCTATGTGTTGGGTTACCACAAGGCGGCCAAGATGGCGGAAGTCGCCCTATGGGCGGAAATGTGGGCTGTCACCGACCTGCCGGATGCGGATGTGGAGAGCATCTTCATGCGACCCTTTTCGGATATCCAGCGCGCTTTGGATAGGGCCCTGGAGGTGAAAGGACGGGAGGCTAAGATCCTGTTTCTCATGGACGGTTCCCTCACCGTGCCCA
>DAOVIU010000231.1 GCA_030673585.1 Pseudomonadota bacterium
CGGAAGGATCCTTGGTCAAGTCCCATCGAGCCTCTCCGTATGGGATGGAGTGGAGCCAGTATATGAGGAGCTCGATGGTTGGCGAGAGGATACCAGGGGGGCAAGGCGATTTTCGGATCTTCCAGTTAACGCCCAGCGCTATGTAAGACGGCTCGAGGAGATCGTTGAGACGGAGTTCATCCTCATTTCAGTGGGTTCGGAGCGAGATGAGACCATCGTTCTCAAAAACCCCTTCGATACGGTATAGATTTCCCGGGGAGGGAAGAGTATAATAGTTGAGAATTAAGAGTTAATAATTAGGAATTAAGATTTAAGAATTTCAATACTTTTTCTTCGGCGTTCATTCCCTTAATGGTTGACGAGGGGGCCGTTAACTCAGTTGGTAGAGTATCTGCCTTTTAAGCAGAGAGTCGCTGGTTCGAATCCAGCACGGCCCACCATATGTTCCACGGAAGCAAACCTAAAAGTGAGCCGGACAAACTTGCCGTCCGGCTCACTCTATATCATTTCCACGCGCGCGATCGTTTACCGCTTTTGGGCAAACACCCTAGCTATGATGTCAACCAGCACGTCCTTCCCCTCATCCAACGATGCCTTGAGAGCCTGCACGATTCCCTCTTTAGACCTCTTGGGATTATCCAGCTCGGCACGCAACCCCTGAAGGGTTTTCTTTCTCTTAGGATCCTCCTCCAGAGAGATGTAGTGGTAGAGCAAGGAGGAGACGTATTGAATAACCTCCTCCACTGACTGATCCCGCAAGGAGGGGTGGCCTTCCTCACGAGAGCTCTTTATGACCTCCTCAAGCGATGGTTCACTCTCTTCATCCGAGGCCATTAAGACCTCTTCCGTGCTGGCCAAATCCTCCTCTGGTAATGTTTCAGCAACCGGTTCTTCCGATAGGGTCTTTTCCAATACGGCCTTTTCAAAGAATAGGTCATCGGATGGCGATTCTTCCGGCACAGGTTCCTTTGCAGGGGCCTCTTTGGGTGTAGTTTTAGATTCCGGTTTGGGAGCCTTCAGGCGCCTCAGCGCCTCAATACCATCTTCCAAGATCGTTTTTGCCCTGTCCAAATCGTGTCCGAACGACCCCATATCGCCATATGAAGAGCTGGACCCTCCCGTGGCGGCAAATCGGGGCTCTTGAAATGTCAACGTATCGAACCTCCGGACGTATTCGGAGTCCTCGCTGAAGATATTTTCCAGGTGGGATAATGCCGTTTTCTTCCAGGTAGCGAACCGAGAATGCCGGTGATTGAGGTTTCTGAGGTCTTTGATGATCTCTAACTGCTCTTTCAGGAGTTTAATTTGCTTATCGATATCCATATGGTATCGCTGCTCCGAGGGTTTTCAGACCCACATAGATCGAGAAAGGCTCGTGCTTATTATTAGAATATAGTAAATTCCCATAGAAGACAAACATTTTTTCCTACCGGTAAACACGCTCTTAAGATTAAACCGGTTGCTTTCCTCGGGATAATAATTCTGTGCCCGCAAGCCAACGCATTGTGCATACGAGAAGGGTGTGTCCGGAGAGGGGCAAAACTCCAGTCCATCTGGTGGTTGACTTCAGGGTCGTTCCTTGGTTTAATATTTCTGCTATTTTCCTTGTGCAGCAAGTTCGCTTCGATATGGTCCCCATCGTCTAGCCTGGCCTAGGACACCGGCCTTTCACGCCGGCAGCACCGGTTCAAATCCGGTTGGGGACGCCAATGATTTCGGGGGGTTAGCCCTTAGGGCTGCCCTCCCTTTTTTTGTGCGGGGATTAAACCTCGTAGTTGTGAACCCCTTGGTTCCTTGCCTTGACATCCCTCCATAGCTGTACTAGCATTCCCAGCGGGCGAGAGGAAACTGTTCCTGAGGGTTCGGAAGAAAAACAAAGCGGTTGACTTTTAAATAGATAGGTGTATGCTTGTCTTTCCTACTATACTGAACGCGAGCACCTGCACGTATCAAAATGCTTGGGAGTATGAAGAAGATCGAAATAAAGGAAGTGCTCCCGGGTATTCGATACGCCCTTGTCATTGAGAGGTCTTAGAGCCTCAAATTAAGGGGTTGAATCAGATATAAGGCAGAAAAGTCTTGATAGCTATCTAATCTGGGATGCAAGAGGAAACCAATTTGGTTTAGGAGGAGGCATAGGCCATGTGGAAGCTTGCCGTTGATATTGGAGGAACGTTCACGGACGTGGTGATGACCGATGAGGAAACGGGCGAATTATTAGTCACCAAGTATCCGACCACGACGAAAGATCCGTCTATTGGATTTACCCGGGGCATTGAGACCCTGTTCAGCGAAAAGGGGCTCAAGTTCGACGATGTGTCCCAGATCGTCCATGCCTCTACGCTGGCTACCAACACCCTTTTGGAGAGAAAGAAAGAGGGCGATACCGCGCTCATCACCACCAAGGGATTCAGGGATGTACTGGAGATCCAAAGGCAGAGGCGTTACGACCTGTACGATATCTTCATCGAGAAGCCCAAACCGGTGATCCCCCGCCACTATATTTGGGAGGTCAACGAGCGAATTGCCTTTGACGGGTCCGTAATACGTGAGATGGATGACAAAGAGGTGAGGTCCATCGTAAAGGAATTGAATCAAAAGGGTATCCGGAGCGTTGTCGTCAGCCTCCTTCACTCATACGCAAATCCATCTCACGAGAAAAGGATCGGGGAGATCATCAAAGAGATTGGGCCGAATATGATGATTTCCCTGTCCCATGAGGTTGTCCCCCATATTGGCGAATATGAGAGAGCATGTACGGCGGCCATCAATGCCTACGTTATGCCCGAGACCAGGGTATATCTGGAAAAACTGGTGACTGGCCTGAGCAAGATGGGTTTTTCCGAGGACATCTACATCATGAAGTCCAACGGGGGCATTACCACGGTTGAGGACATGATTCACTTTCCCGTTCACATGATCGAGGCCGGACCTGCTGCTGGTGTCCTGATGGCAGCTTTCTATGGTGACCACATAATAGATAGTCCAAACCTCGTATCCTTTGACATGGGAGGAACCACGGCTAAGCTGGCGTTGATCGAGGGCGGCCGGCCGAGGGTGACGGATTATTTCGAGGCGGATAAGGTTAAGATGAAAGATGGGAGCGGCCTTCCCCTGATCATTCCTGCCGTGGATTTGGTCGAAATCGGAGCCGGAGGCGGCAGCATCGCCTCGATAAAAATGGGTATTATTACGGTCGGGCCAGAGAGTGCCGGTGCGGAACCGGGCCCTGTCTGCTACGGTTCAGGAGGACAGGAGCCAACGGTGACCGATGCTAACCTGGTCCTCGGATACCTCTCCCCTGGTTATTTCTTGGGAGGCGCGATGACGTTAGACAGGGAAACTGCTTATCGGTCCATCGAGGAGAAGATCGCAAGACCCCTCGGATTGGATGTCACCCAGGCCGCATGGGGAATCCACGAAACGGTGAACAAGAACATGGCGGCGGCCACTCGAATCGTATCGGTTGAACGGGGCAGGGATCCCAGGAAGTTTCCCTTCGTGGTCTTCGGCGGGGCAGGGCCGGCCCACGGTTCGAGAATTGCGAGGGAATTGGGAATATCAAAAGTCTTTATACCGATTGGAGCGGGGGTAACATCAGCAGTAGGCCTGTTGGTAGCGGGCCTCTCCTTCGATTTCAATGGGCCCTACATGGCGACACTGGGACCTGAGATCTTACAAGTCGCGAATCGGGTGTTTGCGGAGATGCAGGCAAAGGGTGAGGCGATGCTCAAGAGGGCCAAGGCGAAGGGAGATTATTCCTTTTTCAGGACGGCAGACATGCGCTATTTGGGGCAGGGTGAGCACTTCAACGTATCAATTCCAACCGGAACTCTGGAGGAAAAGGATGTGGGAGAAATCAAAAGGCGATTCAACTCCTTATACTACGACATCTTCGGATACAGTGATGAAACTCAAACGATTGAGGTAGTGAATTGGAGGTTGACGGCGTATTGTCAGCCGGCCCCCATAAAGATGAAAAAATATGA
>DAOVIU010000052.1 GCA_030673585.1 Pseudomonadota bacterium
GGGAGTCAAGGGAAGGCGCTTGCGGTTTGCCCTCGGAGGGAAGGGGAATGATGAAATCCCGGAGCCTCAGGACCTCGTCATTTCCCATGGCCATGGCCCTTGTGATGATATTCTTCAGCTCCCTTACATTCCCCGGCCAATGGGAATGCCTTAATATTTCGAGGGCCTCTGCGGACACGTTCACATTCGCTCCGCCCCTATACTGCTCGCTGAGTTCCCTCGCGAAATGCTGAGCGAGCAATGGGATATCTTCCCCCTTTTCCCGTAAGGGTGGCAGGTGAATTCTCACCGCCGAGATGCGATAGAAGAGATCCTCCCTGAACCGACCCTCTTGGACCTCAAGAATGAGATCTTTGTTGGTGGCCGCGATGACCCTTACATTGACCTTAAAAGCCTCGTTCCCGCCCACCCTTCTCACCTCTCGCTGTTCCAGCACCCTGAGTAATTTCGGCTGCATCTCCAAGCCCAGTTCACCTATTTCGTCAATGAAAATCGTCCCTCCATGGGCCACCTCAAAAGCCCCTCTACGGGTTTGGGTTGCCCCGGTGAAGGCCCCTTTTTCGTGCCCGAAGAGTTCGCTTTCGATGAGGTGCTTGGATATGGAGCCACAATCGATGACCACGAAGGGTCCCCCCGCCCTCTGGCTATGGGAGTGAATCCCCCGGGCTACCAGCTCCTTGCCGGTTCCCGTCTCGCCCTCTATGGTAACGGTGATATCAGAGGGGGAGATTTTCTTCAGCATGGTAAAAATGCGCCTCATCCCCAGGCTGCGTCCGAAAACGCCCCCGAAATAATGCTCCTCCGAGGGGGAGATCTCCACTCTTTCCTCAGGGGGAAGGAACTGAAGCCGGGTGTTTCCCAAGCCAATGATTGATCCATACTCGAGGTAGGCTTCCTTGATGAGGATCCCGTTGAGGTATGTTCCATTTGTGCTGCCCAAATCTCTCACCACATCCCCTTTCCCGGTCTCCTCGATAACAGCATGATGACGGGATACGGTGGGATCGGTGAGGACACAATGGTTATCCCCCTGTGAACCAATGTTCACCTCCTTCCCCTGTATGGCGAAAGTTTTTTGGAGGTCCGTTCCAGAGACAACCACCAGTTTTCCACTTGGAAGGGGGAATTCCTTATCCCCCTGAACGGGAATTCTCTTGGTGAGCTTGCCTTTTTTCGTTTTTGCCGTCATAATTATTGGGTTATAGGAATTGAATAATCCTTACATAAGCTATCACAAGGGTTTGAGAAGTCAATTTCCTCCTTTCTGAAAATGCATGATATTGCGGGATTGCTCACGATATCTCGCCGGGTCATAGGACGTCGAACTCCTAAGAAAGATAGCTAAAATCCCATGAAAAAAAAAGTTGGTAATTACGAAATCCTCAAGGAACTCGGAAAGGGCGGGATGTCCACCATTTATTTGGCCACTCAGAAATCACTGGATAGGAAAGTCGCCATCAAGGAGCTGCTCCCCCTCCTCAAGACGGACAGTGAGATGGTTGAACGTTTCAAAAGAGAGGCAAAGGCCTCGGCCTCCATGGCCCACGAGGGAATTGCCAATATTTTCGACTTCTGGGTCGAAAGAGGGTCTTACTATCTGGCCATGGAGTACCTCGAGGGCAAGGACTTGGGGGAAATAATAGAAACGATGGGGGCCATTCCCGTTGAGGCGACGGTGACCATAGTGTCTAAAGCCGCCGATGCTTTACACTATGCGCATCAAAGGGGCATCATCCACCGGGATGTCAAATCGGGTAATATCTTTATCACCCAGAAAGGAGAGGTAAAACTAACCGACTTTGGCATCGCCTACGTTCCGGGGAAAAGCCCCCTAACACAGCCTGGAATTGCCATTGGGACACCCGAATATATGTCCCCTGAACAGATCCGAGGAGAAAAAGCAGACCCGCGGTCGGATATCTTCTCCCTCGGGGTCGTCCTCTACGAAATGCTTACGGGAACAAGGCCATTCGGAGCGGATGGAGATGAAGAGGTCATCGCCAGCGTGCTCAGCAAGAAGCCGAAGGGCCTCAGGAAATTGAGCAGGGAAGTCCCATGGGGACTTCATCGATTAACCATCAAATGTTTACAGAAGAAGCCAGAAAAGCGTTTCCGGACCATGGAGGACCTGAAGATCTCCTTAGACCGATTTCTCCCCAAAAAGAGCGAGGACCGGACACACGCTTTTTCATCGTTCTTGGAGATGATCTTTCCCAGCGAGGGAGCCGATACAAATCCCGCTCAATTTCGCCGGAAAAAGAGAATGTCCTTCGCTTACGCCCTCGTGATTATCATCATTCTGGGCTCTGTCTCCCTCCTGTATCGATATCACAAAACCGTTGACTTCTCTGCCTTCCTTCCGAGCCGACTCAAGGAAAAAATAGGATTCCTTGCCGGTAGGAGCCAAAGGGATAGCTTCCTAAAAATCGTGGTCTATCCGTGGGCAAGGGTCTCTATAGATGGAAAATATGTTGATACAACTCCTATAGCTAACCCCATAAAACTGAACCCGGGGGAACATATCCTTTCCTTCTCCCACAGTAAATTCAAATCTCAGACAATCAAGATCCTCCTGAAACCAGGGGAAACACGCTTCCTCTCGGTGAAATTGGGATCTTGAAGATCCCATCGGGATATCGGAGGAGAAAGGTGTACAGAAAATTCATATTGATCGCCTGTCTGTTTCACCTGATGGGCTCCGCCAGTTGGCCCACGACCTACCATGCCCTGAGACCCGGTGAAACGCTGGCTGATGTCGCCAAGGCCTACTACGGAGACCAGGGTAGGGCGATGCTTCTGTTGCAGTACAATCGTATTCCCGATCCGAAGAAGATCTATCCTGGGACCAAGATCGCCATCCCCACGGTCATTCGATATACTGTGCAGAAGGGGGATACCCTGGCCAATCTAGCTCTTCGGTTCTTGGGTGATCGCCGACGACACCGAGCTCTGGCCTCGATAAATCATCTCGCCTCACCTCAGGCCCTCAGCACCGGAAGCAACATCAAAATCCCCTTTGACGTCCCACACATCGTCAAAAAGGGGGAATCCCTGGCCATGATCGCCGACCGATACTATGGGGACCCAAAGAAATTCGACTTCATCGCATCCTACAACTTTTTGACCGACCCGCGGGCGATAAAACCCGGGGCCGAGATCCTCGTTCCCATTGTCAACCTCGAGATTGTGGGAAAGTCCACTCCCAAGAGCGAATCCGCAAAGGCCCTTCTGCTCCCGGAAGAGCAAGTGGGGTTCCCCGGGCTGGAAAGGGGAATCAACCTTTACCTTGCCGGGGAGTATCGAACGGCCGTGCAAAGCCTAAGGGAGGCCGTGAAGAGAGGTTTGGAGAGGGAGGATGATATTTGTAAGGCCTATCGCTTTCTCGCTTACTGCCATATCGCCCTGGGGGAAACGGACTTGGGCAAGAGGGCCTTTGAAAGAGCCCTAGTTATCCGTCCCAACCTTGAACTGGACCCTACCTATATATCTCCGAAGATTATGAGGATATTTGCGGAGGTTAAAACGGAAAAGAGAAAATAGCCTTTACCACCTAGAAGGGAATGTCATTTTCCTGATCCGCGCCGGAATCAGTTGGTGCCTCTACATCAGGGACTTCAGCCTCCATGGTGGCTTGATCGCCGGGGCTCCCCAACATCTGCATGGTTGTCGCGGTGATCTCCGTTGTCCATCGCTTGTTCCCATCCCGGTCATCCCATGAACGGGTTCGCAGTCTCCCCTCAACGTAGACCTGTTTTCCCTTATTCAGATACTCCCCGCAGATTTCGGCAAGACGACCAAAGGCGACAACCCGGTGCCATTCCGTCCGAGCTTCCCTCTCCCCTTCCCGGTTTTTGATATTCTCCGTGGTGGCCATTCTGAAGTTAGCTACCGCTGTTCCCGTATTGAGATATCTCACCTCTGGGTCCGCCCCCAAGTTTCCGACAAGGATTACCTTGTTAACGCCAGCCATGTTTTCCTCCGAAATGTTAGATAAGTTGGTTCCATATACTAGCATGCCTTGGTCCCCTTTTCAACAAAAATGTGTGGGGTTATTTGGGGGGAATTTGACAAATATTGGAAGTTATCTATAGTATTAAGCTTGATTTTCAATCCATTGCCCCTGGGAACGGATGGCCGAGTTTCGATCCGGATTTATCTCCATTATAGGTCCCCCTAACGTGGGGAAATCGACATTGCTCAACAGGATTTTGGGCACGAAAATTGCCATCACTTCGGACAAACCACAGACGACCCGAAATCGGATTCTCGGAATCAAAAATCTTGAAAACGCGCAACTCATTTTCCTGGATACCCCAGGTATGTATCAACCCAAGTCCGTTCTCGGCAAATACATGGTTAACACGGCTTTGGCCGCATGCAAGGATGTCGATCTCATTCTCCTCATGGTTGAGGCGGACCACTCAGTAGCACCAGAAGTTCACTACGTCCTCGGATGTCTCTCGAAACTTTCCTTTCCCGTAATCCTTCTCATCAACAAGGTGGATCGGGCCAAGAAAGGAAACCTCCTTCCCTTGATGGATGTATACAGTCAACTATTTGGATTTTCCCAGATAATTCCCATTTCCGCCCTTTCAGGTGATGGGGTAGATCGATTAATACGGGAAATCCTTAAGGTGCTCCCAAAAGGCCCTCAATATTTCCCCGAGGATATGATCACGGACCAGCCGGAACGATTCATCGTTTCTGAAATGATCAGGGAAACGGTCATCCGGAATACATATCAGGAAATCCCCTATGCCATCGCGGTCTCCATCGACGAATTTACAGAAAAGGCGGACCGGAACCTCATCGTTATACGGGCAATCATACACGTTGAGAAGTCCTCCCAAAAGGGGATTATCATCGGCAAGAAAGGGGCAACGCTGAAGAAAATAGGGGGCGATGCCCGAAAAAAGATGGAGGATTTCTTGGGGGCCAAGGTCTATTTGGACTGTTGGGTCAATGTAGAGAGGAATTGGAGCAAGGATCGGACTGCCTTGAAAAAATTGGGCTACGTTTGAGGTTTCCAAACTCTAGGACGTAATTGCCTTGACTTAAGGCCCGGCGTTTATTATAAGATTCATCGATACCCTTGAATGAAATCCTAAGCTCATGGAAACCGTCGGCAGATATCTCAAGAGGGAACGGGAGCTCCGGAATATCTCCCTGAAAGAGATATCAACGGCTACGAAAATCAGGGAAAATCTCCTGAGGGCCGTTGAAGAAGATCGGCCCGACCTTCTCCCCAGGCCGGTCTTTGTAAAGGGATTTCTCATCGCATACGGGAAACACATCGGTCTTGACCCAACCGATGTGGTCCTTCGGTACGAGAGCGATCTCAAGGAGTTCCACGGATACGAGGAGCACGGGCCTCCCCCACAACAGAAGAAGGGATGGAACAGGGGATTCTTGTTGGGAACAATTATCATTGCGGTTGGGATCGGCGCAATCTTCTTCAACCTTTCGAGGGAATCCGTGGAAAGGGAGGAACATACCCCAATGAAGGTGGAGGAACCCCCCATAGTTCAAGAGCAAACCCCTCCACCTCCCGTTGTCCCGAAACGAGAAGAAATAATCCCTCGTGCCGAAGAGACCATCGTGGCAAGTGAAGTCCCGCCTGATGAAGCCCCAATCGCCCCCCCTCCTGAGACCCGGCTCACTGAGATGGCGAATGAGCCGAAGGAAACCGTCCACCGGGAATTAACCCTTCAAATACAGGCCGTTGAGGAAACCTGGATCGCCCTCCAAGTGGACTCCCATCTCCCCCGGGAGGTTACATTGAAGGCGGGGGAAACCTTTTCCCAACGTGCTGATGATCACATTATGCTCAAAATCGGCAATGCCGGTGGCGTAGATGTAACGTTTAACGGAAAGGCCCTTGGGCCCTTAGGCGATCCCGGAGGAATTGTTCGGTTGCGCCTGACGCCAAAGGGATATGAGTTTAAGAGAAGGGATGAGTTTGAAATACCCGGATATGGGGATGAGCTAAAGCCTGCCGGAAACCACTGAGACTCCCGAAATTACCCGTCTCTTTACTGCCCTAAACTCCTCTCATCACCCGCTTGACCGTTCATCCAAAGGAAAGCTGTTTCTCGGAATCGTGGGGAAAAGAAAGGCCAAAGTGTCGATATGCCAATTCCGTGGCCTTCCTTCCGTTCGGCCTTCTTATAACGAAACCTATTTTGAGCAGATACGGTTCTACCATATCCACCAACGTGTCCGTTTCCTCCTGGAGCGTGGCAGCAATCGCCTCTAAACCCACCGGTCCTCCCTTGTAGTAGCGGATGATCGTCTCCAAAAACCGTCGATCCAAATCGGTCAGCCCGATCTCATCCACCCCCTCCAATTTCAATGCTTCGTCGCTGACCTTTCTGTCAATCATCCCATTCGCCCGAACCTGGCAATAATCCCTCACCCGCTTCAAAAGTCTATTGGCAATCCGCGGAGTTCCGCGGGATCGCTTGGCAATCTCGCATGTCCCTTCCTCGTCGATAGGAACATTCAATATGGAGCCCGATCGCTTGATTATTTGGCACAAATCCTCGACCGCATAGAACTCTAAAGTCCTCTGTATCCCAAAACGCTCCCTCAGTGCAGCTGAGAGCATCCCCGATCGAGTGGTCGCCGCCACCAACGTGAATTGTTCCAATCGGTACCGATGGCTTCTCGCATGAATCCCTTTATCGAAGATGAAGTCGATGGAAAAATCCTCCATGGCAGGATAGAGGAACTCCTCGATAACCTTGGATAACCGATGGGCCTCATCGATAAATAAGACATCTCCCCGCTCCAAATGAGTGAGGATACTGATGAGATCTCCCCCCTTATCGATGGCCGGACCAGAGGATGTCACGAGATTGACGTCCATCTCCGTTGCTATAATAAAGGCTAAGGTCGTTTTCCCAAGGCCCGGCGGGGAATGAAGTAACACATGATCCAAGGGCTCTCCCCTCTTCCTTGCTGCCTTTATGGCGATCTCAAGGGATTCTACGACTCGAGGTTGCCCGATGTATTCGGCCAATCTCTTGGGCCTCAAATCCCAGATCTGGCTTTCTTCATCCAGAACCTTCGATTCCTCACGAACCATCAGAC
>DAOVIU010000092.1 GCA_030673585.1 Pseudomonadota bacterium
CTCTTGAAGATGATGGGCCACAAGAATCTCTCCAGGCCGGTAGTCAAGGCGATGCTCAAGGAGGATATTACGAAGAACCCGGGTAGACGATATTTCATGCGGGCCAGGATTTCGTTGGAGGGAGATCGCTACGAGGTGACCACCACGGGCCCTCAGGGCTCGGGTATCCTCAACTCCATGGTTGAGGCCAATAGCCTCCTCATCGTTCC
The DNA here is from genome assembly GCA_030673585.1 of Pseudomonadota bacterium. The sequence continues at coordinate 210 of DAOVIU010000092.1, forward strand.
CGAGGATGAGACGGAGATCAAAGCGGGGGAAGAGGTCCAGGTCCAGATTTTGGATCGAAGCTTCGAATCCCCAGGGGTTGAGATTACATGATTCCGATCGTCTCCATCGTGGGGAAGTCCGACAGCGGCAAGACCACCCTCATCGAGAAGATCGTTCCCGAGCTAGTCCGAAGGGGATACCGAGTAACCACGGTCAAACATGACCTCCATGGCTTTGAAATTGACAAGGAGGGTAAGGACAGCTGGCAGCACAAACAGGCAGGGGCTCAGGGGGTAATTATCTCGTCCACCCAAAAGGTCGCTTTGATCCGCGATGTGGATAAAGACATGTCCCTTGAGGAATTGAGGGACTCCTTCGGCGGGGATGCGGATCTGATTCTGTCGGAGGGGTATAAAAGTGATGTCCAGCCGAAGATCGAGGTCTTCAGGAAGGAGGAGCATCAAGAGCTCCTGTGCACCGAGGAAGATAACCTCATCGCCGTCGCCAGCAACCGGCCCTTTGATATCGGAGTCCCCTGTCTGGACATCGATGATGCCAAGGGAATCGTCGACCTTATTGAGTCCAAACTCTTGAAGGGAAACCGAAAGGAGAAAATTTCCCTGAGGATAGACGGAAGATGCATCCCCTTGTCCGCCTTCTTGGAGAGGTTTTTGATCCGCACCATAAAGGGAATGATCTCCTCCCTGAAGGGTGGCGAGAAATCCCAAAAAATAGAGATCAAGATCGACTAGAGGAGCTTTCGCCGGCGGTTGGGCTTCCGAAAGAGACCAAAAAAGAATGGAAAATGAAGCTCTAAGCGAGAATTCCCCCGGCACTGCAACACCGGAGGGATTTCTATTTGACCGCAACACCTCAGAACTGGGCCACCGCAGAACTTCAACTGCAATTTGCTAGATAACCCCGGAAAGGGAAAGCAGCCGTTTGGTATCATCGTGGAGGTCTTCCCATCTCTCATAGATCTCCTCCGGGGTGAGCCATACGGCTTCCCCCACATCTCCCCCGGGTTTTAACTCCCCTCCCTTGAGCTCTGCCACGTAGTCGATGTAAATGACGTGGAGGAATGGCTTCCCCTCGGATCGCGCGATCCTCTGAAAAGGCGGGAGCGATTGGGTCAGCGTGATCTCCAAATTCGTCTCCTCCCTCACCTCCCTGATGATTCCCTCCTGTATTATCTCCCCGAATTCCAGTTCTCCTCCCGGACAAATCCACTTCCCCTGCCAGAACCCCTTCCTCTCAGGGCGGTGTCTCACGAGCAGGATTCTCCCCGTCTCATCCCGGATAACCGCTCCAACGGCGATGGTGATGTGTTTGCCTACGGCTGCCTCGTCCCGATCTTTCGTCTTGCCCTTTGGAGAACTCGCTTTCACGGATTCCCTTTCCACCATTTGCGCCGTGACATAACCAGGGAATTGTTACCAGGAATTCCCCTTTAGCATCCCTATTCTTACATGTCAATAAGAACTGACGAAGAGTCTTCTGAATTATTCGGTGTTGCAGTTTTGCCGTGCAGCACTCTTACAGTTAAGGTGCCGCACATTCGCGATACGTTGTGGGACGAAGTATGCCCTGGGGCGCGCTCTAGATTTGCAGCGAAGGGAGCTTTAAAATGGTCGAAAAAACATTTTGAGCAATGGAGAACGACTTTTTCACCGATCTCAGGCAAAGGTCCTTGACAGGAACCATACGAGAGATGAAAATGAACGGAGGAACCCTCATGATATCAGCCATTCTCCTGGCCGCAGGCGAATCCAAAAGGATGGGCAGGCCCAAACTCCTCCTCACATGGGGCGAATGCAGCATCATCGAGAAATCCGTGGATACCCTTCTCGCATCGAAAATCAATGAGTTAATCGTGGTCCTGGGTTACCAAGCCCGGGCCGTCCTAAAGAGGTTGAGGGCGCGGAGGCTGAAGGCCGTCATCAACCGTCAATACCGAATGGGTATGAGCACTTCCCTCCGACGAGGTCTCGGGCAGGTGAGCTCGAAGTCCGAGGCCATCTTGATTGCACTGGCCGACCAACCCTTCATCGAAACAGATCTGATCAATCATCTTATCGATATCTATCGTGGGAATCCCCATGGGATTGTCTTGCCTTCCTATAGGGGAAAGCGAGGTCACCCCGTGATATTGAGTCGTTCCCGTTACCAAGAGGAGATCAAAAACCTCACGGGCGACATGGGGTGCAAGCCCATCCTGAACCGTCACCCGGAGGACATCCTTGAGGTCGAAGTCGAATCCGAGGGCGTCGTCGCTGACATCAATTCCTGGGATGAATATAGAGCCGCGCATATCCATGGGAGGGACTTTCAGGGCAATGACACGAAATGATCATCAATTAAAAAACATCCTCGTTTTCGTCAGGGGGGCCGGCGAAATGGCAACGGGAGTGGCCCATACCCTTTGGCAGGCCCATTTTAGGGTTTGGATGACAGAGATCACCAGTCCCCTGGCCGTCAGACGGGAGGTTTCATTCTGCGAGGCCGTCTATGAGGGGGAGAAGCAGGTGGAGGGAGTTCTGGCCAAACATATCCAAACGCCGGATGAACTCCATCGTACATGGAATGAGGGAATGATCCCCTTGTTAATAGACCCCCAGGCTGAATCGAGGAAGATTGTGAATCCCCACGTCCTTGTGGACGCCATCATAGCGAAGAAAAACCTCGGCACGAGGATAACCGATGCCCCCTTGGTGATCGGCTTAGGGCCTGGTTTTACGGCAGGAAAGGATGTTCACGTGGTCGTCGAGACGCAACGGGGCCACGATTTGGGCCGTCTCATCTTCGATGGCGGGGCCGAACCCAACACGGGGATACCTGGGGAAATATCGGGTTTTTCGGAGCAACGGGTACTCCGGACGCCTACGGAAGGGGTTTTCAGGGTCCAGAAAAGGATCGGGGACCAGGTGAAAAAGGGCGAAGTCGTAGCTACTGTGGGGAACCTTCCGGTGAAGGCGCGGATCGGCGGGGTACTGAGGGGGTTATTGCGGGATGGAACCTACGTCAGGGAAAGGATGAAATCGGGAGACATAGATCCAAGGGGCCAGAAGGCCAACTGTTATTCTATTTCCGACAAGGCAAGAACCATCGCTGGCGGCGTGTTGAAAGCCATCTTGATACGCTTCAATGTATGAGGTGGCGATGACCGTCCCGGGGAACATCGATCGACCGCCCGTTCCCATGCGTATAGCTTGGGATGAAACCGCGGAAACCCACGAGGTAGAACTGAGATAGGGGCGGACTCTTCACGGGCTTCCGAATACCTCTTCCTTTGAAACGGGAAGCCTTACCATCACCGTTGTGCCCCGGTTCCTTCCGCTCCGGATGAAGATTTCCCCACCGTGTCTTCGCACAATCCACTGGGAAAGGGTCAAGCCCAGTCCTTCCCTCCCCGGGCCGTGGCTGGAATAGAAGGGGTCAAAGGCCCGCCTCTTTTCCTCCGGCCCCATTCCGATCCCCGTATCCTTGATAGCTATGGTTATCCACTGGCGATCGGTGCGGGATTTCAGGGTTAACATCCCGCCTGTACCCATGGATTCGATGGCGTTGGATATAATATGGAGAAACGCCTCCCTCAATTCGCCCTTGTCCCCGTGGATATGGGGGAGCTTCCGTTGATCTTCGCTGACTTCAACCTGGATCCCCTTCTTCTCGATATCCTCTGCCCATTTCTCCTTTGTCAGGGTAATCAGTTCGCTGAACAGATGCTGGGCATTTACGCGGCCAAACCCCTCACCATCCCGCTCCCTGGCGAACTTCTGCAGCTTCTTCACCATGGTCATGCCCTTGAGGGCGGCCTCCTCAACCCCCTTCAGATTTTCGGCCTGTGTACCTTCCCCCGAATCCCCGGTCTCATCGAGCCGATCCAGAATATCGTCCAGGATACCCTCGAAGAAATCACCGACTCTTTTCACCACCCCTTCCACAGCCAGGTCTTTAGCGGTCTGAATCTCCTTTACCTCATTCTCCTTCCTATCGCTGATATCGCGAATAAACCCCGTTACGCCCAGCATCTTCCCGCGATGATTGTGTTTGGCTCCCAGGGTAAGGCTCAATGGGATAGCCTTTCCATCCTTTGCCATGCCCTCGGTTTCTAACTCTTCCACATGCCCGTCGGCGCACACGCGGGCCAGTACTCCTTCATAGGATTCCCTGAAACTCTCGGAAAGGATGGCCTTATCCAGGAACTTCCCCTTGACCTCCTCCTCGGAATACCCCAAGAGGGATTCCGCACCTTGATCCCATGCCCTGATCGATCCCCTTTCATCCAGCTCCACGAGCCCATTGGCAATGCACTGCATCCGATCCCAGAGATCCTTCCTCTCCCTCTCCAATTGCCGAGTCTCCGTAATCTCCTTGATGATGTGGACCGACCCAATCAACTGCTTTTCCATATTGAGCAGGGGCGAAATGGTAATGGAAAAGATTCCATCGTACCGACGGCTCTCAACGTCCTCCACAAAGGACATTCCCCTGCGTATCATTTTCTTGAAGTCGTAGAGGGAAATGGGCAGGGCATTTTCGTTATAGAATATTTCATCGCATTCCCGCCCCACAACATCCTCCAGGAGGTAGCCGTATCGATCGAATAATTCCTTGTTGGATTTGAGGATGCGGAATTCATCATCGCAGATGAAGACGAGATCGGAGATGGAATCGATGGCATTCTCCCACTCGCTCTTAGCCTGGCAGATCTTATCGAAAAGCTGTCTATTCCCCACGGCCACCGAAATTTGCCGTGCCAAGGCTACCAGGAAATCCACCTTATGCCGGGTCAATGTCTCCCTCTTACCCGTCGCCACGCTCAGGGTTCCGAGAATTTTGTCGCCGAACGCCAGGGGAAAGCTCGCATGATACATCACTTTCCCCTTCTGGGTAATGGTTCCCGAGAGGTCGGCAATCTCAGTTAAATTCTTAACGATGAGGGGCTTTTCCCCTTTTACCGCTTTGCCTGGAATGCTGTCGACGACATGGATATCCTCTATCTCCTCCTGGTATTCCTTGGATAGTCCGTGATGGGCATACAGTCTAAGCCGCTCCGCTTTCTCATCCATGAGATGGATATATCCAATGCTGAACCTCGTCAAATCCAAAACCAGAGCGAGGCCTTTTTTGAGCATGGACTTGATATTCTGCTCAATATGAATTAAATCGCCAAACCGGCTGATGTAGTCCACGGCGTTATTTTCGCCGGCCCCTTGTTCATTTTTCAAGCGACGCCCTAATTGGATTAATTCCTCTCCCTTCAACGGAAAATCCTCTTTTATATCCTTTACGAAGCTCCCTTACATCTTCTTTAAAAAACCCAACCTCTGGAGGTCATCCTTGCTCACCCTATGGTGGCCACCCGGGGTTCGATAAGACTTTATCTTTCCCGAATAGATGTAATTTCTAATGGTCTGGGTGGAAACCCGGAGAATCCTTGCTGCCTCCATTGTAGTATAAAACAAAATCGTTTCCATGTCTCTACCGCCCATCACGTATCCACCTCTGGGGTTTTTCAATTATAAAGCATTTTTAATGCCAATTTTTGATATTATTCATAATTTATTATTTTCATTGCCTAAGTCCTTGTTTTTTCAAACCTTTGCCGGATCAGGAGACAGGGAAGAGCCTGATCTTTTTTAAGGGGGAAATGACAAAAATCGGCAGAAACGGGTTCAAAAAAGTGCGTTAGTGTCCGTCTATGGGCAAAAATTACAAAAATATCA
>DAOVIU010000244.1 GCA_030673585.1 Pseudomonadota bacterium
ACTCCAATAGCCTGACCAGGGAGTCCTCCCTTGGATCATGAAACGAGAATTTATATTCCGCCCTCAGGAACGTCCTGAATGCCCCGAGCATTTCATCATCCAAGAAGGAGCGACCGATCAGGCCACCGTCTAATTCCCCGCCCGGGCATCCCGTGTTGATCTCCATCATCTGGAGCCCTCTGGCCGTCATGGCTAAATCCAGCCGATAGATGGGCATGGATTTTCGATATGCATGGTCTTGGAGAAACCCCGACTTGGTCATTTCATCCAAGCCAGGCAGGAGTTTCTCCATCAGCGAGGGGTCGGCTTTCATTCTCCCGGCCAAATCCTCATAGCAGTTGGCAACGAGCTGGGTAGCCTTCCTTAACTCCTCCAGACCTTCTTCGGTGATAAAGGCAGGCGAGGCATAGGGGTAAATGGTCCCCTTGGGCATGTGGAGGTATCTGAAATCATTGCAATCATCTAACCTCTCGGAGATCCTGGAGATGGAGCTGCCGATCAGGTCGGGGTTGAGCTCGACGAATGTCTTAAAGTGGTCCGTGAACTGAAATGGGAGTTGGGAGGCGCTGGAAGAAGGGGTGGTGGGGGTCATTGGGTCTCCCTCCTAAGAGGACGTTGTGCCGATCAGTGCCTCAAACCTTTTGAGGATACCGTCTACCTCCCCCGAATGGGGATCCCAGCCATGACTCCGTTTCAACCTCAGCCGATTTAGCTCATTGTTTAAGGTGAACAGTTCATATATGGCCTCACGGGGATAACCCTCTCCCCTCAGGAGCTTATAGGTTTCCCAGGTGCTGGTAAGTCCATCGGTTACGGCTCCGGTTACGTTAGCAAGAATGTGGCCGTAAAATGCGGAGGCCTTGGCTGCATCCATGGTGTTGTGCTTCCAGGCCCATCCGAGCCCCGCCATGCCGTGCTTCCCCCTTTCGCGGTAGAGCAACATGGAGCCCGAATAGTAGAAGAAGTTGAGCCTGTAGTACGAGAGGCCCGATTGGTTGATAAAATCGATGGTCTGTTGGATGGTCTCCTCCCCCTCCCCGGGGTATCCGAGGATGAATGCTCCCGATACGTCAATACCGTGCCCGTTCAAGTGGTCGATGGCCTTTTTGACCGTGTCAATGCCGAACCCCTTGCCCATTCGTCGAAGCATTCCCTCGTTCCCGGATTCGATTCCCATCTCCAGGAAGTCGCATCCCGACTGGCCCATCAGGGCCGCAGTTTCCCCCGTTATGGCATCTGGTCTGGCAAAGGAGGACCAGGTGAAGGGGAAGTCTTCCTCGATCATCATCTGACAGACCTGCCTCAGCCTCTCCGCGGAGGCGGTGAAATTGTCATCGGTAAACCGAATATGCCTTACCGAGCCATCCCGGGGGATGGATTTCAACTCCCTCCGCAGGGCTTCCAGGGACTTGTATTTTACCCCTTTAAAGAAATTCCGATAGGTACAGAAGCGACATCGATAGAGACAGCCACGGCTGGTGTTGATGGGGAGGCTCCTCCTCATATAGCCCGGATCGATTCGATCCCATTGGATATATTCATGGTCTAAGTCGACGTTATCAGGACTCCGTTCGGTGAATACCAGGCCCTTGGATCCATCATAAGAGGCTGCGTTTTCAATCCCATCGATGGGCCTCCCATTCTTGAGCGCATCGATGACCTTGATCAGGGTGAGCTCTCCCTCGCTCTCGATGATGAAGAGGTCGACAAGCCCCCTGAAGCCCTCCAACCACTTCAAAGTCTGCTTCTTGAGTCCATATCCCTTATCCATCACCTTTTTAATTAAGGCCCCTCCCACGATAATGGGAACTCCCTCGTTATAGCCCTTCACAAACCGGGCAATGTTCGCAATGTCATCAAAGGAGACGAAGCTGGATGAGACAACCACCGCCAGGGGATTGTCTTTCAAGAGTTGGGCTAATCTGCCTTTTTCGGCGAAGTAATTGATGATGACCCGGGAGGGGATGTGCCTCTTAGCGAGAAAATGGGAGAGATAAATGCCGTTCAGGGTGAGGGTATTGGCCAGGGAGAGGTATTCCGCTGCGTTTTTCGGGGTGACGTGAACCACGGAGCGCCCGTTTTTGGCGTAGTTGATCAGGTCCAACAGCCCGAGAAGGTGGCCATCTATTGTGAGCTGAGATCCCAATAAATTCGCTTCAACCCGGGTTTGCATATCGACGAGGTTCATGCCTTCTATCCTGGGAGCATGCCGCTGAGACCGCCTAAGGGCGCGGCGAAATTTCTCCCTTATGTGCTGGTCGGCCGTAAATTCCTGATTCATCGCGATGATAATAACCTCGCCGGCCATCGGCTTTTTTCCCTTCTGTTCCGTCCTCACGATAAGGGTATAATGATTTCGGATTTCATTTCAAGGAAAAGTATCGTAAAGTTACCCGAGGTCCATTTCATAGAGACGATACTGCCCCCGAAGCGGGATTTCAGCTAACTCCCCCATTAAGAACTGCATTGACAAAGGAAAATGTCACATTTTAGAATTCATACGATGAAAGTAGTACTCCTCTATCCTCCCATCAGTAACGTGAGGTACCCTTACCTGAGTCTTCCCTGTCTATCCGCCTTCCTCAAGAAGGCGGGGTACAAGCCCATGGTAAAAGACGTGAACCTGGAGGCATTTTACCACCTTATCCCTGGGTCGGGGGGAAAGGTCGGAAGGGGAGAAGTGGACCTCCACTCCCTCCGTGAGGCTCGGGATGCTTTAATGGATCCAACGGTTTCGGAGGAAAAGAAGAAGCGGGCAAGAAGCACCCTGATGAAGGTATACCTCACCTATTATAAAGGTTTCGAAGCCGGGACATCATGTGATTCCCTGGAAGACACCCTCGAGGTGGCGAAGGAGGGACGAGATGATCCCTTCGAAAGCTACTATGAGGGACACCTCATGCCCTGGATCTTGGGGGTAAACCCCGCTTTGGTGGGAATATCCATTGCCTATCCCACGCAGTTGATGCACGGTTTCAGGATCGCCTTCCTGATTAAGAAGGCCAATCCCCGGATTCACCTCTGTATGGGAGGCCCAACGATCACCAAACTGATGGATCATTTGACCGACCGGGAGGAGTTACTGAATGCCGTGGATAGCATTGTCCTCCATCATGGGGAAGTTTCCCTGGCTCGGTTGATCGAAGCCATAGGGGATGGGGACTCCCTGGAAAGCATTCCCAACGTGGTCTTTAAGAAAGGGGGGCGATGGCATAGAAGCCCAATTTCCTTCTCGCGCATGGACATGAATACGCTTCCACCCCCGGATTTCGAGGGATTTCCCCTGAGTTTATACCTTTCGAGGAATTCTACCCTTCCCCTCATTACCTCCAGGGGCTGTTACTGGAATCGGTGTGCCTTCTGTACGTATCGGGAGCTGTACAAAGGTGCCTTCGAACAGAGGGATGCTGCTCTTGTGGTGGGAGATATGGCAAAGCTGCATCGGGAATATGGGTGTAGCCATTTCAGGTTCATGGATGACGCGTGCTCACCGGCCTTTCTTCGGGCCTTAGCACGGAGGATAATACAGTCCGGGCTCAAGGTAAGGTGGAGCTGTTTTGCCCGATTCGAAGCGGCTTTCATGGGGGATTTGTGCCACCTGCTGGCTGAGGGGGGATGTAAACGATTGATGTTCGGGTTGGAATCGTATAATCAGAGGATCCTCGATTTGATGCACCAGGGCGTGAGGGCGGCTAGGATAGGAAGGATTGTGGAGAGATGCCATGGGGCTGGTATAGAGATTCGGCTGATGTGCATGGTCGGCTTTCCCACGGAAACCCGGGGGGAAGCCATTGAGACGATGCGGTTTTTGCTGGAGTATCGGGGCAAGTAT
>DAOVIU010000165.1 GCA_030673585.1 Pseudomonadota bacterium
CCTTTCCGGGTAACCATAAGGGAAACGGATCTATTCCTTCTGGCCAATCGAAAGTTGAAATCGGAGACCAGGGAAGCCATAATCAGGTATCGTCGGCAGATCGAGGAATATATCCGGTACCATCCCGAATTCCGGACAAGCCTCGTGCCGGTACGGGATGACCCTCATGCACCCAAGATTGTGAGGGAAATGCTCAAGGCCTCTCAATCGGCCAATGCGGGACCCATGGCCAGCGTTGCCGGGGCCATCGCGGAATTCGTGGGCAGAGATCTCATACCCTTCTCCGAGGAAGTCATCTGCGAGAATGGGGGAGATATCTTTATCGCGTCTTCCAGGAAAAGGATCGTCGGGGTTTTCGCCGGAAAATCCCCCCTCAGCCTCAAAGTTGGTTTGAGGATCAAGCCCGGGGATACCCCCTTGGGTGTATGTTCTTCCTCGGGCACGGTGGGCCATTCCATGAGCATGGGGAAGGCGGACGCCGTTTGTGTTCTCTCCGCATCGACCTCACTGGCGGATGCCGCGGCTACTTCCATCGGAAATCTCATCAAGGGAAAGGGCGACATCGAACAAGGTCTGGACTATGGGAGCCATATCAGGGGCGTCATCGGGGTTTTGATCATCGTGGGAGAGGCCATGGGGGCATGGGGAGGGTTGGAATTGACCCATTTGAGCCCTTGAGAGGGGAACCTCGATGACTGAAACCGTAGCCATCACCACCCTAGGATGCAAGGCAAACCAGTTTGACTCCGCACTGATGGGGGCATCCCTTGAGGGGAACGGATTTGAAATCATTCCCTTCCCCCAACGAGCCGATATTTATGTCATCAACACGTGCACCGTCACTCACAAAGCGGACTACCAATCCCGACAGTTGATTAGGAGGGTCCATCGCCTCAACCCATCCTCCCTGATTGTCGTCACGGGCTGCTATGCACAGGTGTATCCCGATGAGGTCCTTGGGGTAGACGGGGTAGGGATGCTTCTGGGGAACGCCGAAAAAACCTCCATTGCGGATATTCTCGGGGATTCCCTCGTGGGCACTCGCCCCGTCGTCAGGGTAAGGGATATCGAGAAGGAGAGGGACATCGGGAAAGCCAATATTGATCGTTTCTATGGACGTACCCGGGCCTTGCTCAAGATTCAAGATGGGTGTAACGCCTCCTGTGCCTACTGCATCATTCCCCGAGCGCGGGGCAGAAGCCGAAGCCTGGATCCCATGAGCGTAATCCGTCACTTTCAAAGGCTGGAAAAGGGCGGATTTAAAGAGGTGGTGTTGACGGGAATCCATCTGGGCGTCTATGGCTCTGACCTTTCCCCTCCCACATCATTGGCCGAACTCTGCGAGAAGACAAACGGCATCCCTACCCCCCATAGGATCAGGTTGAGCTCCATCGAGCCCGGAGATTTTTGCCAGGAGTTGATTCAATGCATTGCCTCCTCTCCGAAGCTATGCAACCATCTCCACATTCCGCTGCAAAGCGGTGATGATGATATTCTCCGGCGCATGAACCGCGACTACGATGGGAACTTCTTCGCCGACCTCGTCCAAACCCTGGTCCATCGGATCCCGGACCTCAATATTGGTGTGGATGCCATCGTCGGTTTCCCCGGCGAGGGGGAAAAACAGTTCCGGAAAACTTACGAACTCCTGGAGAAATTGGACGTGGGGTACCTTCACGTCTTTCCCTATTCCAGGCGTAACGGCACAGAGGCCTCCGGACTCCCCCATCAGGTCGATCCGCGAACAAAAAAAGAGCGGTGTGAGGCACTCCGGTCCCTCGGGAGACGGAAAAGGGAGGCTTATCATAGCCGATTTCTCGGGCGGGAACTGGAGGTTCTCGTGGAGGGCAAACGGGACAAACGCACCGGAAGACTCACGGGGCATTCGAGGAACTACATTCCCGTCCTCATTGAAGGAGGAGGTCACTTGGTGAACCGGGAGATCAAGGTATTGGCAGCGGGCCTTGAGGATGGAAGGGTAGCGGGGCGGCTTGTGGGAGATATCTGAGGGCAGTAGCCGAAATAGCTGAGGGATTGGGATAATGGAGAAGGACAGGCTGGAAGCCTTATCCGCATTGCAAGATGAGATCTCCCACCAGTTCCATGACCCGGATCTGTTAAACGAGGCGCTGACCCACAGGTCTTATGCCCATGAACGAACCGGTGAGACGCCCCGGGACAACGAAAGGCTTGAATTTCTGGGAGATGCAGTCCTCAATGTAATTATTAGCCACCTCATCATGGAGAGGTTTCCCCATTACCATGAGGGCGAGTTGACGAGGTTGCGGGCTTCCCTTGTTAACGAAAAATCGCTGGCGAGAATATCGAAAAATCTCAGCATAAACCAACGCTTGCTCCTGGGTAAAGGCGAATCCCTGAGAGGGGGAAGGGAGAAGAGTTCCGTAATCTCCGATGCTTATGAAGCCCTCATCGGTGCCATCTATCTGGACGGCGGTTTCGAAAAGGCGTTCGGGACCGTCGAGAGGCAATTTTCGCCCTCCCTCGATGAGGGATTGATCGATGACGGCGATTTTAAGACCAAGGTCCAGCAGATCTGCCAGAGACGGTTTGGACGCCTTCCCCGATATCGATTATCCGAAGTAAAGGGCCCGGAGCACGACAAGACCTTTGGAGCGGAAATCTTCATCAACGGCCAAAGCTATGGCTATGGCGTGGGCAAGAATAAAAAGGAAGCCCAGCAGAATGCTGCCAAGGAGGCTTTGAAAAGGGTCTCCGGAGAACAGCCATGACAACGGGTACCAAGCCTTCACAAAGCCACTACATCATACCCATCTTCGTCCCCCATATGGGATGCCCGCACCACTGCGTGTTCTGCAATCAGACCTCAATTACCGGGGTTCGCCCCAAAATACCCCTCGGCTCTATCATCCAAATTATCAGTGAGATCCCGGGAAAAGTCGCTCTTCACTGCTCAAAATATTTTCTCGACCATTCTAAAGTTCGTTCCACCACAAATTCAAAACTCGCCTTTCGGACTCAAACATCGAATGTGCGGAGGTTTCGCTTCACTAAGAATGATTACCGAAAAAATCTTGATTCGCGCTCAGAACTCCTTTTCCCGGTTTCTCAGGGACCTTTGAATTACTTAAGAACCCAAGGACGTAGGCCCCTTAGGACAGAAGTTGCGTTTTACGGGGGGAACTTTACCGGAATGGAAAAAGAGGTGCAAGTGCAGCTCCTTTGGGCGGTCCAACCACTTATCCGGAGGGGATTGATCGATGGGATAAGGGTGTCTACCCGTCCGGATAACGTCGACCTCCAAACCCTGGATCTCCTCAAGGAGTATGGGGTTCTGACCGTGGAGCTCGGGGTCCAGTCGATGGTGGAGGGGGTACTTCAACGCTCAAGGAGGGGTCATACAGCAGAAGATGTTCTAAAGGCGGTGAAATTGCTCCATGAGGGCGGTTTTGAGGTGGGGGTCCAAATCATGGTCGGCCTGCCCGGGGATGACGCCAAAGGAAATGCCCAGACAGTAGACCGAGTCATCCAGCTCAATCCCCACTTCGTGAGGATCTATCCCACATTGGTACTGAAAGGTACCCTTTTGGAACAATGGTATCGTTCCGGTCGCTATACGCCTCTATCCCTGGAGGATGCCGTAGACCTCTGTAAGAGGGCCTATCTCAAATTCCACAGGGCGGAGATCCCCATCATTCGTCTCGGATTACAGTCCAGCGCCGAGCTGGAGACAACGGGCTCTATTGTTGCGGGCCCATACCATCCTGCCTTTGGCCATCTCGTGGAGTCATCCCTCTTTTACGAGATGGCGTCTTTGCTCTTGAAGAAGAGCCGGGGGGCTCGAACCCTTCGCATCACGGTCTCCCCCTCAGATGTTTCCAACGTCAGGGGTCAAAAAAACCGAAACCTCCATGAACTGAAGGAGAGGTTCGGTTTAAGCGACCTTCAAATCGAGGTCGATGAGCGACAACCCAGGGGAAGCCTTATCCTCATGAATGGAACAAAGCGGGATGGGATGTCATACCGGACCATCCCATTTTCATAGGTGAAGGCAGTGAGGTTGCTCAACATCCATCGATACCTTATCTTTACCGTGTGTGGATCCCTTTTGGTCTCATCGTGCACGCTCAAAAGGGCCGATATCCGCTACGAGGAACGAGGCGATGTGGGATGGGTCCAATACGGGGTGGCCTCATGGTACGGGAAAAAATTCCACGGTAACCCTACAGCCAGCGGTGAGATCTACGATATGTATCAATTGACTGCTGCCCACAAGACATTGCCCCTGGGGACCTATGTCATGGTGACCAACGTAGAGAACAACAGATCCGTCCAGGTGAAGGTAAACGACCGGGGTCCCTTCGTTAAAGGACGAATCATAGACCTCTCCTATGCCGCCGCCAGGAGCGTCGATATGGTGGGAAAGGGAACGGCCAGGGTGAGGGTTGAGGTGCTGAAGCGAAAGGCGCTTGTGGTGGGAAGCCAGGGCAAGGGATTCGGCAGGGGCTTTACCGTTCAGGTGGGGTCTTTCTCCGACAGGGAAAATGCAGTCAAATTGAGTAAGGCCTTGGGAGAAGAAGTCCGGAACGTCTACATATCTGTTTACGAAACTGCGGAGACCCGCTATTACCGGGTAAGAGTCAGTCAGTATGACACGCGGGAGATGGCCTATGGCATGGCAGCAAAACTAGCCAACATGGGATATTCCGTTATGATCGCGCCGCGGTAAGGGGAGGCAAGGTCCATGCGTCGGGTACTCATAGCC
>DAOVIU010000050.1 GCA_030673585.1 Pseudomonadota bacterium
GGAATCAAATACTCCTCCACCCGCGCAAGCAAATCACTCTCACTCTCTCTCATCTCCCAAACCCTCCTTCCCTGGTATTCATTTTACGGAGTTACTGTACTCTCAGGTGCTTTCTCTTCCTTATGCGGAAATAACACATAGTAGCAAGTATAGATGCAAATACAAGCATACACTTATCTCTTAAAAAGTCCAACCTTTTTCGCATTTGTCAGGGAAAATTGTCTCCGGTAGATCGTGTAAGAGAACTCACAATGATGAAGAACGAAAGCACGAAAAGTGTTATAATACACCACCTGATGCTAAGACCGGTACCGATTTATGTGTTATTGCTTTGGGGTTAAGGTTTTATAAGGCAATTGAAAAACCCTCTTCGCCCTTGGTATTGGGAGGAACATAAACCCATGAAAAAAAACGCTTCGGGTAGCCTTGAAGTATGTGAGATCGAGATTTTTCCACTATTCATTCCGTTTAAGCGGCCGCACAAAATCTCTCTGGGACAGGCAGGGGGGAGAGAAATAGTGGTGCTTAAGGTAAAAACCAAAAATGGAGTAGTTGGCCTTGGTGAAGCTGTTTCGCATCCCGCTTTTTCCGGGGAGACATTGGAATGCCTTCAAGGTGCAGTACATTTCCTCGCAGAATGTGTTATAGGGGAGAACGCCCTTCATCTCAACAAGATCAACGCGCTCATGGATGAGAGACTATACGGCAACTACGGAGCGAAAGCAGCGATTGAGATGGCCTTGTTTGATATCGTGGGCAAATACCTTCAGGTCCCCCTGTATGATCTGCTCGGCGGGAAGATGCGTGAAAAATTACCTCTCAGCCGGTCCGCCTCTCAATCGGACATTGAGAAGGATCTTGAAGAAGTAAGGGAATTCATAGAGGAAGGCTATAAGATAATCAAGGTAAAAGTTGGATTGTTAAGTCCGAAAGGGGATATTAGCAGAATTAATGCCATCCGAGAAACAGTGGGACCGGATGTATCTTTAAGGGCAGATGCAAACCAAGGGTGGAGTGTGCCGGATGCTCACGAGTTTATTCGAGGAGTCCGGGGGAGTAAGCTGGATTTTATCGAACAACCTATCGCTCAGTGGAATTTGGATGGGCTTGCGTATCTGAGGACCAAGTCATCGATCCCTATAATGGCTGATGAGGCGGCCACAACCGAACACGACGTATTGGAGATAATCAAGCGGGGCGCCGCCGATATCATCAGCGTCAAGGTGCTCAAAAGTGGCGGCATTATGAGGGCAAGAAGAATCATCTCAATTGCGGAAAGCGGGGGCATCCAGTGCTATCTCGGGTCTCAAATCGAAACGAGTGTTGGGACATCCGCAAGCCTCCATTGTGCTTTATCAACGGATAGCTTCGCGTATGGAGGCGAAATATATGGCCCGGTGTTTTTTGTCGAGGACATCGCAAAAAAGCCCTTACGAATCGAGGATGGATACATGTATCCCCCACATGAACCTGGTCTCGGAGTCGAACTGGATCAGGGTAGACTGAAAGACTTCACCCATAAGCCAAGATGACGCATATGAGAGGAAGAGGATCGATGAAAAAAGAGGTACGCGCTAGGGGAAATCAATTTCTAACCCACATAATTGAACCAGAGCTCAGGGAACAATCGGAGAGATTCTTTGATCTTATGCTACGGATTAATGATGCACACACCCTTATGCTCCTCGAGCAGGGATTAATAAGCGTCAATGAGGCCAAACAATTACTGAAGATTTCGCGCGAACTTGAAAAGCGAGGTCCCAAGGGCCTTACCCTCGTTCCGGAAAAGGAAGATCTCTATCTCAATGTGGAATCCCATATCATAGAAAAACTTGGGGCCCGGATAGGTGGAAAACTGCATACCGGCCGAAGTAGAAATGACCTGTATGCGACAATCCACAGGCTCAAGTGCAGGGAGGAGGTGTTACATACCGCGGAGCTGTTACTCGAGCTGAGACGAATGCTGCTGGAGAAGGCTGAGGACAACCTGAATACCATAATACCCGGTTATACGCATATGCAACCCGCCCAACCCATCACCTATGGCCACTATCTTTCAGGCCTGGGCAGTGCTCTCAAGCGAGATTTTGACAGGCTCTTAGCAGCTTATGACAGGACCAATGTGAATCCACTGGGTGCCGGGGCCTTAGCGGGCACGGGGTTCAATATAGACAGAAGATTGACGGCCAGGTATCTCGGATTTGATGGGGTTCTCACTAACACGTTAGACGCAGTTGCATCGAGGGATTACCTGGCTGAGGTAATCTCCGCTTTGAGCATAATGCTTTCCACTATCAGCCGCATGTGTCACGACTTCTACATCTGGGTTACTCCGGAATTTTCCATACTTCAGTTACCCGACGAGTTGGTTATCGGCAGCAGTATCATGCCGCAAAAGAGAAATCCCACCGTCTTCGAACACATTATGGCGAAAGTCTCCCATGCCACCGGCGCTTTCGTATCCATAGTTACCACCATGAAGGGAATTCCCTATACCCATACACGGGGCACGGCTTCGGAGGCGCTCAAGCTTTTCTGGAAAGCGCTGGATGAAACCCAGGTGTCCCTCAACGTAATGGTGGCCGTTCTGGACAAAATCCGCGTTAATAAGGATATCGCCCTTATGAAGGTGAAAAGGAATTTTTCCACCGTTACCGAGGTAGCAGATGAAATCGTCAGACACACGGATATCCCGTTCAGAACCGCATATGACATAGTAAAGCAAACGGTTTTATCGGCGTACGCAGAGGGAAGAACATCGGAGGACCTGTCGATAGATGATTTTCATGAGTCCGCCATGCGGATAATACGTATGCCCTTGGAGGGGATATCTCCTCGGGTTGTCAAAAAGGCCCTGGATCCGCTTGAGAACGTAAAGAGGAGAAAGAGCATGGGGGGACCAGCTCCAACGGAAGTTGCAAGGAATCTCGCTCAGATGAGAAGGGAATTGGAGACCGATGTTTCCATACTTAATACCAAGAAAGACAAGACAAAGGCCGCGCATGATGGGATGCGGAGAAAGATTTCCCAGGTTATTGGTATGAGCGGGAAATAGATTGATGAGAAGATGCGGGCAAGGTTTTACTTCAGCCGCCGTCCACCAAGGGCAAAAATGTCACCTCATCGCCCTCCTTGAGGGTGGTCTTGGAGCACTCGTACGGGTTGACAATTCGACCGTTCAGAATGACGATGACGTTCGGTTCGATTCCCCCGTTTTCCTCATCGTAGAGAACTCGGCGTAAACCACTATTCCCAGCGGTAAGACGGCGAATCATCTCCACCACGGACTCACCCTCTGAAACCGATACGGGAATCTCCTCCAAGCCGGGCGAACCTGCCTCCAAACCTCGGCTCAACAAACGGTCGACTTTCAGTTTGACCCGTGGCATAGTGGTTTGTCTATATATTCTCCACGTCGGGAATGAGCTTCTCCAGGCCGAGGGACTTGAGGGTGTGGGGTAAAGGCTTGCCCGTTGCGGGATCCCACCCTACCAGTTCGAAATAGTGGCTCTTCATCCACTTGAAATGGGGTTCCACGGCCTTCCCCTCCGCAGGACCGTCGGTGGGGGTGGAGCCGTATCGAGGAGAAGGCGCCTCAAGGGCCGGATCCAGCCCGTGCCGGAAGTTGAACACCCGCAATTGGTTGATGATACGGCGTCCGATGGTCAGTGCATCGGACAACGTGAACCCCCTCCCGGTAACGGCGTTCAAGCAATCTATTGTCAAATCGGGGTGGATGGTTATGAAACGGCAGACCCCCAGGCTATCGAGGAAGACATACCAGCCGTCGAGCTTCGCGCTTGCCCCGGCAACTTCCCATGGGGAAAATGGACTGCTGATAGGCGGATGCCCGAAAAAGGCCGGCGAGGTCAGGCGTGCACCAGACTGGATGGTACCCGTTGCCGATATGCAGGTATCCAACATCTCCGGCCATATGGCACGGTGGTCGTGCCCCCTGGGCGTTGCGCCCTTGAGCACGTATACGCCCATGTTTGGAGCCTCACCGCCGATCTCCTCTGACGCCCGCTTCACACCTTCCGCCAGCAGGTTCCCGATCCCCTCCCGCCGACTGATCTTTTCGAGCATTTCCGTGACGCCCTCCACATTCCCCCAGCGCATGTCTAGGCCGTCCAGATCCTTGCGGGTGAGGATTCCCTTCTCATAGCACTCCATGACCCAGGCAATGGTCCAGCCCGATTCATTTACATCCAGACCCAACCTATCCGTCAGATTGGAGAGCATTACCATCGCCCCCGCATCCGTATTGCCGATCACGGGTCCCCAGGCGGCCATGCATTCGTACTCGGGCTCCTCCCCCTCGTAGCCCGCGTAAGGTCCCTCGGTGACCTTCATGAATTTCGTATGCATCAGCTTGCAAGCCCAGCACGGCTTGTTGCGGTGCTCGAAGTGCGTCCGGATATACTCGGCGTTCATCTTCTCGTGTTCGGGGAAGATGCTGGTCGTATAGTTCCGAGTGGGGAGGCTGCCCGCCTGAGCGTGGGTGGAAAATGCTCCGCCAGTCCCCCATTTATAGAGCAACCCTCCTTTGGCCGTCTTGGCCTCGTGATCCAGTGCCTTCGCCTTCTCCCGGAAAAGCTCCTTGTTCAAAATGGGAACGGGCTGTTTGCCTCGGGTGATGGCGACCGCCTTGAGGCGTTTGGACCCCATGACGCATCCGCACCCGTTCTTCGAACAGATGTGGCCCTTATCACCGGCAACAATCGCGAAGCGGACCTGGTTTTCGCCCCCGGGTCCAATGCCAAAAATGCTCATCATCTTGGTCTCTCCGAGATCCTGCCGGATCGCATCCTCCATCTCCCATGTATCCTTCCCCAGAATGGGCGATGCATCCCGCAACTCCGCCTTCCCATCACTGATGTGAAGGTACACCCATCGGGGCGACTGTCCCTGGATGATCAGGGCATCGTAGCCCGCAAACCTGAGGAAGGCGCCCCAAAAGCCGTTGGCCTGCGTGCTGACAGCTAGGTTGGTCATGGGGCCCTTGGTAACCAGGGAGAATGTCCCGGCACCGGAGACGGTGGTGCCGCCCAGTGGTCCGGACGCCATGATAATGCGATTTTCCGGGTCATCCCATTCCACCCCGGGAGGAACCTCGCGGTAGAGGTATTCCGCTCCGAAACCCGAACCACCCAGATAGTTCTCCGCCATCTCGGGTTCCAGTGATTCTTCCCGAATAGAGCCTTTGGTTAGGTCGACACGAAGTATTTTCCCCATGTACCCCCACAGTTCTTGTGCCTTCATAATCCCCTTCCTTTCCGCGCTTGTTATCCTCTATTGAACCTCAACATGCGGGTTTGATCCCAACGAGGAGCTGCTATCTTTTACGACTTTTTATCCGTGGCGTATGCTGGGTATGAAACGTGAATTACCCTTCCCCAGAAATATCATTAATAATCCTCTCCACCTCACCTTCGGGCAAGGAATCGACCGTATTCAGTCTTTTCCTCATGGCATGAATGACACCCCTAACCTGTTGTTCATTGAGGTCTATCCCCATTTCGCGTCCCTTGAGCTCGATGCTCTTTCCACCCAGTGCAGCCGGCCCAAAGAGAAGGGATGTCTTCTGCCCAATAGCCTCGGGTTCTATAAAACCCTTTGTCTTCTTTTTTTGTATCCGCGCCCTCAATATCCCCTCGATGTGCGTGTCGGGCGTCTCCAGAAAAACTGCTTTTCCAACGAGGGGCTTGTAAGCTTGAACTTCTATTCCGGTGATCTCCTGTACTAATTGAGAGAGTTCCATAATCCGCTCGATCTTGATTCCGAGATCCAAACCGTACATTACGGTAAGAGCCATGACCACCTCTTCAAAGGCGGCCAAGCCAGCGCCGTCGGCCAAACCATTAACCGAGGTCTCCACGTTAGAGGCTCCCGCCTCCACCCCGGCTAAGGTGCACGCCGTCGCCGTCCCGTAATTGTTGTGGGCATGAATACCGACTTCGGCATCCCCGGCGACCTCTTTCAAGAGCCTGACCATTCTTTGATACGCAGGTACGGTTAAAACTCCGCCGCCCGCGGTCTTTATCCTATCGGCCCCTCCATCGATAGCCGCCCTATAAATATCAAGGGCATATCCTTCCTCCCAACGCGTACAGGTAGTCCAAAAACAGGTAAAAATGCCGTTTTTCTTACAGTAGGCGATGGCGTCCTTCACCCTTTGACAATAATCGGACCAATCGTACCCTGGTATCGGTGTCGGGTACAGGGCGCACAGTATGATGTCCGCATTTGCCTCGATGATTCGATCGATCCCCTTCTTATAGTCGGGTAAATCAATCCGCGCAATGGCGCTCTTCTTAATTTTCACGTTCTCCTTGCCCAGGGCCCTTAAGAAATCGAGATGACCTTGGTTTATCGAGGCAAAGCCGCAGTCGATCTCATGCACGTTCATCTCGTCGAGCAGCCTGGTGATCCTTATTTTGTCCTCCATGCTGTAGACCACATGAGGGGCCTCTTCCCCCTCGCGAATGGTGCTGTCGGTAATACTCACCCTTTCGGGCAAATCGTACTGGGCCAATACCTCCTCGTGTAAATTCCACTTACTATTCCAGAATCTTCCCTTTGGATCGTATTCCGCGCAAAGTGCTATGTTTCTGATATCACAGTCCTTGCCCTTTGTCATACGACCGGCCTTCTTATCAGAATGAATTACTCAGGGGAGTATCAATTCCCTCATTTAGTCAGCGGAATGTACCCAGATACTGCTATCTTTCCTCTTAACATTTCGGAGCCGAACAATATATTTGTATAAGTCCCCTCGATACGAGGATTGGACGAACTCAACGGGTCGCCGCTTTTTGCTATACACAATCCTTTCAACGAATAGAATAGGGGACCCCGAGGGAATCGCTAATTGTTCCGCCACCTCCTTGCTCGCGAAGGAAGCCTCAATGGTCTGAAAGGCCTCCGTAAACTGAATGCCCAAATCCTGCTCCATAATCTGTAATAACGGCTTCTTGTAGAGTGCCGCCGCCATAATTTTTTCACCGATTTCAATAGGGAGATAATTAACCGTATAAGCAAAGGATTTATTTTCCCTGAATCGAACTCTTTTTATCTGCACTACCTCCTCATCTTCCTTGTCTAATTCCAACTTCTCCTTTATCGATTTGGGAACTTTGATCTTGCTCATCTTCACGGATTTCGTCTTGGATTTTGATACCTGGTAAAAGA
>DAOVIU010000115.1 GCA_030673585.1 Pseudomonadota bacterium
GCCGAGCAAGGCCATGATGAGATATGTTACAATCTTTTTCACACCTTTTGCCATGGATTCTTCCCCGTTATCTCCTATGGATCAAGACTTCCCTCGGCTTTACCCCATCCGATGGTCCGACGATCCCTTCCTCTTCCATTTTCTCGACGATCCGGGCGGCGCGATTATAACCGATGCGGAACCTTCTTTGGATGAGGGAGATGGATGCCTGGCCCGTCTCCGCGACAAAGGCGACGGCATCATCGTATTTCTCGTCATAATCCCCGTCTCCCGTGTCGGTTTCCTTGGCCTTTTTCTCCTCCAGGATCGATTCATCGTAGGTGGGTTTCCCCTGATTTTTCAAGAAATCCACCATCCGCTTAATCTCACCAGGGGAGACCAGGGCGCCATGGACCCGCGTCAACTTCGAGCTGCCAGGAGGCAAGAAGAGCATATCCCCCATCCCCAGGAGATGCTCTGCGCCAATGGTATCCAAGATGGTCCGGGAATCAACTTTGGATGAGACCTGGCAGGATATCCGGGCGGGAAAGTTGGCCTTGATGATTCCCGTTAAGACATCGACCGAAGGCCTCTGGGTGGCCAGAATGAGATGGATTCCCACTGCCCTGGCCATCTGGGCCAGTCGTGTAATGGATTCCTCCACCTCCCTGGATGAAATGATCATCAGATCGGCCAGCTCGTCGATAACCACAATGATGTACGGAAGTTTTTCCCCCGACGAGGCCTCCGGCGCATTTCCCTCGGCATCGACTGTTCCCTCCCTCATTTCCGTTTCGATCTTTCGATTGTACTGCTCGATATTCCTCGTGCCCCCGTTGGCCAGGAGGGAGTATCTCCGTTCCATCTCTTCAATCAGCCATGTCAGGCCGATTGCCGCCTTCTTGGGGTTCGTAACCACGGGAAGCAGGAGGTGGGGAATATCATCGTAAGCGGACAGCTCCAGCATCTTTGGGTCGATCATGAGGAACTTCACCTCATCGGGGGTAGCCCTGAGGAGAATACTACAGATCATCGAATTGATCGAGACGCTCTTGCCCGATCCCGTTGATCCCGCTACCAGGAGATGGGGCATCTTGGCCAAATCGATGACGAAGGGATCCCCCGAAATATCGTTTCCCAACGCCAGGGTGAGCTTGGACGGAGATGTTCTGAAGGGTTCCGAATCGACTATCCCCTTAAGGTAAACCGTCTCCCGGAGGGCGTTGGGAATTTCTATTCCCACCACTGACTTGCCAGGAATGGGAGCCACGATACGAATGCTGGTTGCGCTCAAGGCCAAGGCCAGATCATCCGCAAGATTAACGATTTTGCTCACCTTTACGCCCGGGGCCGGTTCGAACTCGTAAACGGTTATGACGGGACCTGGTCTCACTTCCACCACCCGTCCTTCGACCCCATAATCCATCAATTTCTTCTCCAGGATTCGTGAGTTCATCACCAAGCTCTGTTTATCGATGGTCACCGTCTTCGACTCCCCCGAATCCAAGAGGGATAGAGGCGGGAGCTGAAATGTCTCCGTGGGCTTTGAAAAGTCGAACTCCGCCTGTTCAAGTCTCGCCTCCCTCTCGGCCTTCCTGGGAGGCTCTACTACGAGAGGCCCCGAGAGGTCATCTTTCCTTTTTCTTTGCCTCCGCTCCGCGGCAACTTCCCTACGCCTCCGAACCCGTTCCCTCCGAATCGTCATGAGGAGGTTCCCCTTTCGAGCCCCTGCCTTGAGGAGCCCTACCAATCCGTCGATCAAAGCGATGAAGGAAAGCCCCGTACTCAGGGATATGGCCATGATCAAGACCACGAGGACGATTATATAAGCGCCTGGGAGGTTGAAATACCTTGCCAAGACTCGGGAGGAAAGCTCTCCTATAGCACCTCCCGCAAGGATCTCGTAGCCAAAAATGCGGATTTTATCAGCTTTTAAGCCCAAGCCCGTAGCAATGGAGAGAATGACGAGGAAAAAACCCCCTCCCTTTGCATACGTCATTCTCTCGGATACGGGCAAGAAGAGGAAGCAGGCCAGTATTGCTATGGCGACGGGTATTAAATATGAGGCCAACCCCAGGCCCTGGAGGAGAAGATCGCTCAGATAGGATCCCATGATGCCGCCGAGATTATGAATTTCGTTGACCCTACCCGGAGGAGAAACGTTAAAGGATGGATCGGATGGATGGTAGGATACCAGGGTGAGCACCATATATACAGCGACTGCCAAAAAAATAATCCCGGAAATCTCCCTTTTGAGGCTCCTCCTGGAAGGAGATGGAGGCTTTCCCATATCATCACCCGTCCGCTATTAGGTTCCTTTCTACGGTCTTCCTGATCTCTTCCATCAGGACATTCCGATCCTTCAATGAAAAGGGTGCGGTTTCGATAGATCTATCAATGGTTATCTGGATTTCCCCGGGCCGAACCCTCATGGAGTCCCTCGGCATAACATTCCAGCTCCCGTTGATGGTTATGGGGATGATGGGAACGCCGGATTGGATGGCCAGGGTAAATCCCCCCCTTTTGAATGGTTGGATAGATCCATCACGGCTTCGGGTTCCTTCCGGGAAGATTACCACGGAGACGCCTTCCTTGATTTTGTTCGCTGCTTTCTTGATGCTCTCCAGGGCCTTTCTCTTCCCGGATCGGTCGATGCTGATGTAGTTGGCCGCGCTCATCGCCCATCCCAGGATGGGAATTGCAAATAGCTCCTTTTTCGCAATCCACCGAAACTGAACTGGTAAGCAACTCAGCAACGCGAAAATATCGTAGGCCCCCTGGTGGTTGGACATGTAAATGTATGCTGGTTCATTGCCGATATGTTCCAATCCCTTCACCTTGACCCTCACACCGCTGACCAAGAGTTGGATTTTGGCCCACCATCTGGCATAGATGTGTACGATGTTGCCGTTGCGATCAAGGGGATAGGTGATAAAGGACAAAGTGCTCAGGGCCACGGTGCTCACGACGAAGCTTATCCAGAGCAGTGCCGATCGGATCATTGTGCCCCCATCCTTTCGATAATTTCCCCAACCTCCGCCTTGACCTGATCATCTATATCGTATGGAGAAACTCCATCCCTATCCGCTTGAAGGATCTTGGGGTTGAAACTGAGGTAGCCAAGAACTTCAAGATCGCTCAGGTGTTCCTCGATGATCTTCCGATCTTCCTCCGATGTAATTTTATTTCCCACCCCAAGGACCTTCTTTACCCCTAAATCAGCCGCCAATTTCCTGATCTGTTTTGTGGTGCTGATGGCGCGCAGTCCTGGCTCGACCACCACAATGAGGGCATCCACGTGTTCGGTACTCCCCCTGCCCAAGTGCTCCAATCCCGCCTCCATATCCACGATGACAACCTCGTCTCTCCCGACGAAGAGGTGTCGCATCAAGCTCTTTAAGAGCACATTCTCGGGGCAGAAGCATCCTCCACCCCCCTGGGAGATAGCTCCCAGCACAAGGAGTTTGACCCCTCGGTAGGAGACTCCGAGTTCATCCGGGATATCATCCACCCGTGGATTGAGTTTGAACATTGTTCCATAGGTTCCCTTCTTCGCACCAGTCCTCTCCTCCACCAAGGGGGTCATGGCGATAAGGGGTGTCAGTTTTTCCACCATTTCCTTGGGAAATCCGAGGGCAGAGGCCAGATTCGCGTCCGGGTCGGCGTCGATGGCCAAGACCTTCTTGCCCCTTTGGGCCAAAATGCGGGCCATCACGCCTGCCAGGGTCGTTTTTCCTACGCCTCCCTTCCCCGAAATAGCAATTTTCATGAAGATGGTTCCCTCTCCGGAGATAACGGTAATGAACAAAACTGGTAAATATTTTACCCTGAACGCCCTTTTTGTCAATGCGCTGGGCTTGATTCATCCCCGCTCTTCGGGGATATGCCCCTTGACTCGTTGATTTCGCCAAGAATGTGATTTTTCGAACGAGGACTTCTGGCAGGAGGGGATAGCAGGGTTTAGCTCAGGACTGGGGATAATGCAATCAAGGCGAGGGAGGGGCTTCCCCTTGGTTTCGGTGGTAGATAATCCTCAAGCCCTCAAGGGTGAGAAATTCGTCCACTTCCTCGATGAATTCCTACTCGGGCGCGATCAAATCAGCTAACCCACCCGTTGCGACCACCTTCGGGTTAGTCCTCGTTTCCCTTTTCATCCGGCTGACGATCCCATCCACCAATCCCACATATCCGTAGATGATTCCGGCCTGTATGCTATTAACGGTATTTTTCCCGATAATCCGTTTGGGTCTTGTCAATTCAACTCTGGGCAGTTTCGATGCCCGTTGGAAAAGGGCCTCCACGGAAATTAAAATCCCCGGTGATATGACTCCGCCCATATACCCCCCCCTCGGTGAAATATAGTCGAAGGTGGTGGCGGTGCCGAAATCCACGACGATCAAACTCCTTCCGTGTTTTGCGTACGCGGCGACGGCGTTGACAATCCGATCGGCTCCCACCTCGACCGGATTATCGTAATAGATGGGCATCCCCGTTCTGATCCCAGGGCCAACCACAAGCGGCTTGAAGCCGAAATACTTCATTGCCATTCCCTCAAGGATATTGATTAACGGGGGGACGACACAGGAAAGGGTGATTCCTCGGATATCCTTCAGTTCAATGTGACCGAACATGAAGAGATCCTTTATGAGGATTCCGTATTCATCTACAGTTCTTCTCTTTTCCGTGCCAATCCGCCAATTGGCAACGAGTCGGTCATCCTCAAATACGCCTAACACCGTATGGGTATTGCCCACATCTATTGCGAATAGCATCTCTTGTACTCCTTGTCCTTTCGACCGCGGGCTACTATCAGGGCCACTCCCCCACGTGGGAGATATCGCCTGCAATCACCCTCGTTTCGGATCCGTCGGGGTTTGAAAGGAGAAGCGATCCGTCCCAATCGATTCCCTTAACCCGTCCCCGAACAACCTCGTGAGAGGATTTCATTTCAACCACCTTCCCCACCATCTGGGAAAATTCCTCCCATTGGCGAAGAATCCGCCCGTGTTCTCCGGTTAAGAGGGTTCGGTATTCTCCCTCAACCTCTCGTAGGAGGGCCTTGAGGAGTTCATCTCGCGCGGTATCATACCCCAGCTCCTCCCTCAAGGAGGTGGCGGTGGATTGAATTTTCCCGGGGACCGTTGCCAGGGTCATATTGACATTGATTCCTATTCCCAGAATGATAAATTCCACCTTTTCCCCCAAGAGCTTCATCTCGTTGAGCAATCCGGCGACCTTCTTCTTGTTTATGAGGATGTCATTGGGCCATTTTATTCGAGGCTGAAGACCGGATATTCCCTTGGTGGCTTTCGCAGTCGCCACCGCTGCCATAATGGTAATCAGGGAAGCATTTCTTGGTGGGATCGGTGGACGGAGGATTATGGAGACGTAGAGATTTACCCCCGGCGGGGAGTGCCACGGTCGACCGAGTCTTCCCTTTCCCCTCAGTTGGCAATCCGCAATGATAACTTCTCCCTCTTCCGCTCCCTCAAGGGCCATGCGGTATGCCTCTGAATTGGTTGAATCCAGTTCACCGAAGAGGTGGATTTTCCTCCCGATGATCTTGGTTTTCAATTGGGCCTTGATGGACCGGGGAGAAAGGGTATTCA
>DAOVIU010000022.1 GCA_030673585.1 Pseudomonadota bacterium
CGCGAAATATCGTGTCCCTGGTCCGTGTCCGTGATCGGTGGAGAGAGAATTTTTGGCCAATTTCTTGAAAGAGGGTCCCATCGGTTTAGTGCCCATGTACCTTTGACTCATGTGACTCATGAGGATTCTTACTTTATTAGAGCAAAAAGTATTTGGTGTCAATACCCTATTGTGAGATTTCTGAGAAAGCCGCTATCCGGCGCTCAAAATTTTTTTTCAACACGAATCACGAGCCACGAGCACGGATCACGGTTTTGCCGGCTCGAAGGCATAGTAGACGCGGTCCTTGAGAACGGTTTCCCTCCCCATCTGGACGGGGACGGGATCCACGGGAAAGACATACAGCTTGACCTCATCCCCCTCCTTGAGCTGTCCCACCTGGCAGTGGACGATCCTGCAAAAGAGCTTCAATTTTCCCCCCAGGTCGATGAGGGCGTGGATAAGGGGGGTTTCGAACCCCAGGGGAACGCCGACCTCTTCCTCGGTGACTACCTCCACCGTCCCCCCAGTGGGCAGGTCGATCCACTCCAAATCCTCCGAGAGGCATTCGGGGCAGATAATCCGGGGAGGAAAGGCTTCGTGGCCGCAGCTTTTGCACCTGGTTGTGGTAAAACGGCCCTCCCGCAAATGTTCGTAGAAGGGATATACCCTGTTGAATTCCTTGGATTCCTGGGGATAGAGATCCATCGTGGCGATGTACTTCCCCTCCAATATTTTCAGCCCGGCCATGAAGACCCTCCCTATTCGTTATCCGTGACCGTTATTCGTATCCGTGAAACGTGTCCGTTATACATGTCAGTGTTCCGTGACTCAGATTAAATCCTAAATCCGAAGCACTAAATACTAAACAATATCTAAATCCTAAATCCAAATGACCAAAACCTTATTTTACCTTTTCTACGATAGAACCGAAGATTTTCATAAGCTCTATTGCTTCATTGATCAATGCTTCCTTTTTCTTTTCTGCATCTTCTCCCTGCAGTTCCATAAGCCTCAACCAATACCTTCTCTCTTTGGCTTCTTTGCGGCAAATCTTAGGGTTCGCTCTTCTAAATCATACTGTTTTGAGTTTTCACCTTCGGTCATTTGAGTTTGTTTAGAGTTTAGAATTTAGTATTTATAATTTGCCCGTAACGCGTCACGAGCACGAGCACGAATTACGGTTCTCTTCCGTATATCACGACGGTATGGGCCGCTATGAAACCGCTCAGGTTGTGGGTGAGCCCCGTCCTCGCTCCTTCCACCTGTGTCACCGCATCCCCCCTCAGCTGGTGCATGATCTCGATGGCCTGACGGATTCCCGTTCCACCAAAGGGGTGCCCGCAGCTCAAGAGGCCTCCATCGGTGTTGATGGGGATTCGGCCCCCGAAATCGGATTCGCCCTCTTGGACGAAGAGGCCCCCCTCGCCCTTTTCACAAAAGCCCAGATCCTCGTATTCGATAATCTCGGAAATGGTGAAGCAGTCGTGGGTTTGGGCCACATCGAGGTTACCGGGTTCGATTCCCGCGGATTGATGGGCCTGTTTTGCCGCAATCTTGAGTGCCTCCCACGTGGTCCAGCTGGGCATGTTGGCCGACATGTTGTTCAACGTGGCCTGACCTGTTCCCTTGATGTAGACCAGGGGTTTATCCGTCAAATCCTTGGCCCTGTCCTCACAGGCCAGGATGACGGCGGCGCATCCGTCCGTAATGGGGCAGCAGTCGTACAGGGTAAGGGGAGGGACGATACTCTTGGCGCTGAGCGCCATCTCCAGGGTAATGGGCTCTCGGAACTGGGCGTTTGGGTTATTCAGTCCATTGCGCCTATTTTTCACCGAAACCATGGACAGCTGCTCCTTGGTCGTTCCGTACAGCTTCATGTGTTGCTTGGCGACCATGGCAAAGGCCGGGGGTGGCAGTCCCAATCCCTGGGCCCCGTCCCAGTCATGGTCCACCGATGCTAATTCGCTGTAAAAAACCTCCCATTTCTCCGGCATGTAGAGTTTCTCTCCCCCGATCACCATGACGATATCGGCTATGCCGCTTCTGATGAGCCCGTAGGCAAGGATGATGGCGGAACTTCCGCTGGCGCACAAGAGCTCAACCCTGGCACAGATAGTTCTGGGCTTGATGCCCAGGTACTCGGCCACAACGGGAGCAAGATGCGTCTGGAAAGCGCTGCGCTCCGTATAGGCGGATGCCACCAATAATCCGTCGATGACCTTGTTGGTGACCGCCTTGTTGTCATCAAAACAGGCCTTGCCGGCCTCCTGGAACATGTCCCTGAGCGAGGCCTCCCGCATCCCCCATTTACACATTCCACCAGCGATAACACACACGTTTCTCATTATCCGTGTCCCCTTTTATTTGATTCTTACCGTTTCCGGCCTCAAAACCTTGCGAGAATTTTCACATTACCTTATGAAAAACCCCGCCTTCGTGTCAACCTGTTTTTTGGGGTATGCAGCCAAACGGCCTTGCAAGACGCAGGGGGGTTGCTTTAGAATGGGCAAGAATGGGTAACAAAAAAATCGAACTTCGGGGCTTCGCCCCCAGCTATCCATGTGGATAGCACACATCGATCGTGACAAAAAAGCTAATATTTCAATGACTTGTAAACATTTCGAGAAGTTTAATGTGCGCACAGAGCTCCTTTTGGTAGTTTTGAGAGATCTCAATATATTCTATACCAGCTCATGAGGAGGGGTACATGATAACCGCCGGGACTGATATCGGGTCCTTGTCAGTGGAATCGGTGATCTTCGAAAAGGAACGGGGTGTGATGGGTTATTCCATCGTCCTCACCGGTCCAAACAGCAGAAAGTCATCGGAGGTCTCCCTTGAACAGGCCCTCAGTTCAGCCGATGTTCAACGGACGGACATCCCCTACATCGTTTCCACGGGATGCGGTAGGGAAATTTCCGGTTTCGCCAATGAAAGCATTACCGAGATTACCTGTTTGGCAAAGGGGGTCCACTACCTGTTCCCCGATTGCAGGACCATTATCGACATTGGGGGACAGGATACGAAGGTCATCAACATCGATGAAAAGGGGAGGGTCACCGGTTTCGATATGAACGACAAATGCGCGGCTGGAACGGGGAGGTTCTTGGAGGTTATGGCCATGGCGTTGAACGTGGATCTAGGGGAAATGGGGGAGCGGTCGCTCCATTTCAAGGGGGATATCGAGATCAGCAGCCTCTGCACCGTCTTCGCCGAATCGGAGGTGGTTTCCCTGGTTTCGGAGGGAAGGGAGGTGGAGGATATCCTCCATGCCTTGAACAAGGCAGTTACAGATCGGACCGTGAGCCTCCTGGAGAGAGTGGGGCCGGCAGGTAAGATTGCCATGACAGGTGGAGTGGCAAAAAACGTGGGCGTGGTGCGGGCCATAGAGGAGAGGCTGGGCCAATCGATGATGGTGTATGACGAGCCCCAAATCGTTGGGGCATTAGGAGCGGCATTGATCGCCTGGGAGAGGATGGAAGGTTAACGTTCGTCGCCCATCGGTAAATCCCCTTTCGTTCCGTTGCGTTTCAAGCCATCCATTTCGGTCACGCCAATATGGGCGATTCGCGTCGATAGAGTATAAATCCGTAGACCTTCAGATCTCGGAAGAGTAGCTGTTCCTCCGCTTATGCACTGCCCTGACCGCATGACTGCAGCACTGCAGAACAACCACGTGAGGAATTCGCGTTCGAAGACCCTTTTTCGGGTTTTTCATAGGTCCCAGACTTCGCCTTGACAAGGAAATTTCGCGTAGTATATCATCAATTCCTGAAAAGCTCGCTTCTCGGGCATATTACGACCAACATGCATAACTTCATCGATGATCACTCTGCCAAAGGGGGTCGATTTTGGAAAGGGTAGGTATCCTCCTGAAGCGAAATAAACCGGAGGCAATTGAGATTGCCAGGGAGCTCATCCGATGGTTTCAAGAGCGTAACATAGCCGTCTACCTGGAGGATGAGGTGGCCGGGCAGTTCGATGGCTCGGCGGGTTGCCCGAGGGAAACTCTCCCATCGCAGGTGGAGGTTATCTTGGTGTTGGGGGGCGATGGAACCCTACTCAGCGTGGCGAGATTGGTGGAAGAGAATCAGGTTCCCATTTTGGGGATCAATTTGGGAGGGCTGGGGTTCCTTACCGAGATAACGCTGGATAACCTCTACAAGGTTTTGGAGGGGTTGATCCAGGGAGACTACAAGTGTCATAGGAGAATGACGCTTAACATCCATGTCCTGAGAAAAGGCGAAATGGTGGCCGATTTCACCGTACTCAACGATGCGGTAATCAATAAGGGAGCATTGGCCAGGATCATAGACTTGGAGACCAGCATAAGCGATGAATATTTAACGACCTTTAAGGCGGATGGGTTGATCATTTCCACCCCAACGGGCTCTACGGCGTATTCGCTCTCCGCGGGTGGGCCTATCGTATACCCCTCATTACAAACCATTGTCATTACCCCGATTTGCCCGCATACGTTAACCAACAGGCCCATTATCCTCCCGGATACTGCGGTCATCAAGGCAACCCTGAATTCGGAGAATGAGGAGGTCATTTTGACTTTGGATGGACAGGTGGGCTTTTCCCTGCAGTTCGGTGATACCGTGGAGATCCGAAAGGGGAGAAATACCATCCTGCTCATCGAATCCCCGTATAAAAGCTATTTTGAGGTGCTGAGGACGAAGTTGAGATGGGGTGAACGGTAGGTCCCGCTTACATCCCGGTCGCGCTCTACTCCTCCGGGGCCGAATATCCCAATAGGATATGCGGGGTTGCAACCCCAACGATGCTTTCGGAATTACACATACAGGATTTCGCCATCATCGATAGCCTGGAAATCTCGTTCTCCAAGGGGTTGAACGTCCTGACGGGGGAGACGGGAACGGGGAAATCCATCATCATCAACGCCGTGAATATGATTTTAGGGAATAAGGCCTCGGATGATCTCATCCGCACATCGGCCAAAGAGGGTGTAGTTGAGGCCTTGTTCGATATTGCGGAAAATGAGGACCTGAGCGCGAAGCTGAGGGAAAGGGGGTTCGAGATCGAGGAAAGCGTGGTCATCAGGCGGGTAATATCGAGGGGGGGAAGGAGCAAGGCCTTCATGAACAGGGGCTTGGTGGCCCTTCCTCTGTTGAGCGCCACCGGCGAGGAATTCCTCAATATCTATGGGCAACATGAACATCAGAGCCTCCAGCGCCATGAGAGACATATCGATATCCTGGATGAATTCGGAGGCCTCATGGAGCTCCGCTCAATCTATCAAGACCGCTTTCGGAGGCTCATGGAGGTAGAGAAAGAACTTGGAGACCTCAAAGCGCAGGAGGAGCGGGTTTCCAGGGAAAGGGAGTTGTTGACCTTTCAGCTCGGTGAGATCGAGGCGGCCAAGCTCAAGCCGGGGGAAGACCGGAGCCTCACGGAGGAGAGGGGGGTTTTGATAAATGTCGAAAAACTGTTGGAGAACTCCCAGGGGGCGGAACATATCCTCTACTCCGGGGACGGTTCCGTTATGGAGAGGCTCAATGGGGTTTTGGAAAGGGTGCGGGAATTGGTTCGAATCGATCCGTCGGCTCCTCCCCTTGTCCAAGGCCTTGAATCCGCGATCTATCAGTTGGAGGATGTCGCCCATTCCCTCAGGAGTTACGGTCAAAAGGTGGAGGTAAATCCCGAAAGGCTCGATGAGATCGAGGCGCGGTTGGATGAGATTACCCGTCTGAAGAGGAAGTATGGCCCAACCCTGGACGATATTTTCCAATTTAGGAGGAGAGCCGAGAGCGAGCTCGGGGAGATGGAAACCAACAAGGATCGAGTCGGCCAATTGGAATCGGAGGAAAAGGAGCTCCAGGGCGAAATTCTATCGGTGGCCAAGGACTTGTCGGGGAAAAGGAGGATGATAGCGAGGCGACTGGAAGGGGGGATCGAAAAGGAGTTGGCCGACCTGAGCATGGATAAAACCCGTTTCCAGGTCCGGATCGAGGGGTCCGACAAGGCTCCGGAAAAGGGGGTCCGTGGGATTCATCTGACCCCCAAGGGAATGGATGAGGTTGAATTCCTCATCTCGCCAAACATCGGAGAGGCCTTGAAACCCTTATCAAGAATCGCATCGGGAGGGGAGCTCTCCCGCATTATGCTCGCCATGAAGAGCATATTGGCCGAAACAGGAGCTGGACAAACGCTTATTTTCGATGAAGTTGATGCGGGCATCGGGGGGGCGACGGCAGAGGTTGTCGGCAGGAAGTTGCGTGCTCTCTCCAAACGCCATCAGGTTCTCTGTGTAACCCACCTTCCTCAGATTGCCTGCTTCGCCGATACTCACTATCATGTGAGCAAGGAGACCAAGGAGGGGAGAACTATCACGGGGGTCAAAAGGTTAGAGGACGATGGGATTACCGATGAGATCGCCCGGATGTTGGGGGGAATGCGTATCACCTCAAAAACGAGGGCCCACGCCAGGGAGATGATCGAGAATATCAAAGGGGCAGGGGAGAGCAGGGAGAGCGGGAAAACCGAGGGAGGATAAATCCGGACATGTTGCGAAAGGCCAGAGTAGGGGATGTACGCACAATTCAGGGGCTTATCGAGGCATCGGCCTCCAAGGGTGAAATGCTCCATCGTTCCCTGAGCGAGATTTACGATCAACTGAGGGATTTTTACATCTACGAGGGGGATCGATCGCTGCTCGGCACCTGTGCTCTGCACATATGCTGGGAGGATTTGGCGGAAATCCGATCTCTGGCCGTATTAGAGGACGAGAGGCAAAAGGGAATTGGGTCGAAGTTGGTAAGGGCCTGCCTCAGAGAGGCGAGACGTCTCGGTATCCGGAAGGTATTCGTCTTGACATACAAACCATCCTTTTTTGAACAATTCGGATTCGAGATTGTGGATAAAGCGGCATTACCCCATAAGGTGTGGAGCGATTGCCTCAAGTGTGTGAAGTTTCCGGATTGTGATGAGACCGCAATGATCCTCGGATTGTAGGAGCTGTTGCCCCAATCCCATTTCCCTCGCCGAAAAGAATTTTTGACCATCCTTAAAGTTCGCTCCACTGCAAAAAGCGGCAGAGTCCCGACTCCGTCATCAAAACTTGCCCTCTAGGCTCAACCGCTTCGGGGAAAGTCCGGCACGGAACTGAACCAACCTGCGCACCCGCTGACCGCAACACTGCAGCACTGCAACACCGCAGAACCAATTTGCCGCAGCACTGAATACCTTGGGGCTCCTGGGATTCGGGCACCAATCCCCATAAGCAATACCCCTCCTCCGGCTTCTATGATTCCCCTTCTTCCCCCAGTATGAGCCGGAGGACCATATTTGCCTGGTGGTGGGCGGCGATGCCTACCCTGGGGGCCATGAGGCCGACTCCGGGTCCCGCGGCACTCCTTTGATCCCCCACGATGAAGATCTTGGATGAGAATTTAGTCGTTCTAATAGTATTGTTATCCCCATAGCCAGCTACCCCAGAGGCAGCCACTACGTACGTATCCGGCATGGACTCCGATATCGCATTGATGAGCATGGCCTTCTCCTCGGCCTTGTCGAAGGCCTCAACAATGATATCGGCGTCGCCGAATATGCTTTGCACGTTTTTCGGGGTGATGACCGTACGGTGAGTGATGACCCGGATATACGGGTTAACCTTTTGCAGATTTTCCCTCATGGCATCGGCCTTTGGTATTCCAATCTGCCGGATGAAGTACTGTTGGCGGTTGAGGTTACTCGGTTCCACGACGTCGAAATCGACCAGGATGAGAGTGCCAACCCCAATTCTGGCCAAGGCGATAGCCACCTGGGATCCCAATCCACCCAGCCCGGCTATCCCCACCGTGCTCCTCTTCACTTCCCCGTGAACCCCTGGGCTGTGCCTGGCAACCATCAGACATTCCAACTCCCTCTCATCGGGGATTTTCCCCTTTTCTATGAGGACCACTTCGTCGCCATCCTTGAGGGGGATGTTTTCGGAAATGGGGAACCCATTGTAGATGATCAGATCTGAGGCGGGAAGAAATCTCCCTTTGAGATCCAAAAG
The DNA here is from genome assembly GCA_030673585.1 of Pseudomonadota bacterium. Next base: position 8,009 of record DAOVIU010000022.1, read on the forward strand.
CCTCGTGTCGCGAGGGACTTGGCGATTCCTTTCATTGACCTTGACGGTGATAAAGTCGATTTTTTTTCCCATGGAATCTCGGATGGTCAGCGTGGCGTAAGCTTGATCTTGTGATTGAGGAGATCCACCTCCTCTATGGAGGCCTCGACGATCTGCTCTTCGTCGAAGAGGTTGGTGAGACGAAGGCCGTTTCCCGCGGGTTTAATGGAGATGATGTCGGACAAGATCATCTCCTCTTTACCGTTCTTTATCATATATGCGTTGGATTGACACATCTCGAATATCCTCCTCATGATAACAATAATAGAGGCGGATGGGTTCTGTCAACTCAAGCCCTTGAGGGCATGGGAATAGGTTTCCGAAGTTTCCTGGTTTTGCACCTGGATTTTATACCTTATTGATTCCACGATGAAACATGATTTTCATAAGTGAACACCCTTGTCCCTTCGCTCCAGTGCTTCGTGAGGTGACCCTTTCGGGGCTCTAGGCGGGGAATACTTACCCCTTCCGGCCTCTCAAGGGCCGGCCTTCCCCTTCCTGCTCGCCCTCGATGGGTGCCCCACTTCTCCAGCAGATTACGCTCAGGGACAACGGAGTTCCCAAAAAATTCAGGAAACTCCGGAATAGGTTTCTATTGACTTTTACCGGAAATGGTCCTAATAATTTGGTAAATAATGGTTCCCTTTTCCCGTCCTACCATTGCCGAGATCGATCTGGATTCCTTGGCCCACAATTACCAGCAAATTCGGAGTCGAGTTCATCCCGAGGCTCAGATTCTGGCCGTCGTAAAGGACAATGGTTATGGCCATGGAGCGGTTCTGATAGCGAGGGAATTGGAGCGATTGGGAGTCGACTTGCTCGGGATCGCCATTGCCGATGAAGGCATCGAGCTGAGGGATGGTGGTGTAAAAAGGCCCATCCTGATTCTATCCGGAATATACGAGGAGGAGATTGACAAGGTCGTCGAATACGACCTCATTCCCATGGTTTTCGATGAAGGAATAGGGAGATCCCTTTCCGATCAGGCCAAGAGACGAAACAGGCGGGTGAAGGTTCACCTAAAATTCGATACGGGAATGGGCCGGTTGGGAACTCCCATTGAAGGCGCCCGAAGGTTTATTGAGGGAATGAAGGTACTTCCGAACCTCGTCATCGACGGAGTCGCGTCCCATTTTTCCATGGCCGATGAGGAGTATACCCGTGCTCAGCTGAGAGCATTTAGGGAGTTGGTGGAACTCTGCCGCGGAGAGGGAATCAGACCAACCTACTGGCACATCAGCAGCAGTGCTCCCATGATCGATTTCCCCGATTCTCGGTTCAATCTCGTACGCCCGGGAATTATGATCTATGGTTCATACCCAAGCAGGGAATATAGCGATCGCATCGCATTGAGATCGGTGATGCGACTGAGGACG